>NZ_BSSY01000003.1:0-135633 GCF_030269225.1 Actinoplanes sp. NBRC 101535
GAAAGGTGTTTCGGTGGTCATAGCGGAGGGGAAACGCCCGGTTACATTCCGAACCCGGTAGCTAAGCCCTCCAGCGCCGATGGTACTGCACTCGGGAGGGTGTGGGAGAGTAGGACGCCGCCGGACTTAACGTTGAGAAAGGCCCACCCTTCGGGGTGGGCCTTTCTTCGTTTCCGGACTTTTTCCGTTCTGGACCCGTTTTCACAGGGTGATTCTGACAGCGTTTTCCGGCTGCAGAGAATACGAGCTGGGACGGTGTGGGGCGTGGGATGACCTCCTCCGGGCGGTCAGGCTCGATCCCCGCGTAGGCCATTCCACGCCCCACACCGTGCCTACCTGATCAGGCCAGCGGCCTTCCCCGCGCACTCTTTCTTGCCGCATCGCGGCCGTCGCCTGCACCCTGTCCGCTGCCACGAGAACGCCGGCTCGGCCTCGGTGAGACCTTGCCGGCGTCTGGTGTGTCGCTCCGTACTGGAGGAGGGTCAGCTTCGGGTCTGGGTGGCTGTGCGGATCTGGCGCATCAGTGGGGGGACGTCGGCCTCGGCGTACTGGGGGAACATGGCCAGGGCCAGGCTTCCGTGGTCGGACCAGCCGCAGACGGCCATGTCGACACCGTCGGACTTGGTGGTGCCGCACTTCATGACGCCGCCCAGGTCGCCGGGATCCACCGACTTGAGGCTTGTCACGGCGCCCTCGTCGTCGGCGATCAGGCTGAAAGCGTTGTCGAGTTCCTTCTCCGGGGACCACAGGAGGGTGGTGCCCCCGAAGAAGAGCACGTTCTTGTCCTCGGGCGTGCTGTAGACGCCGCCCACCGTCTTGTCGAGCTGCACCTCCGCGGAGAGTGCCCCGCGCAGGTAGTCGGCGGTGGCCGTCGCGTCCTCGCTGTCGTCGAGCACCAGGTCGGCGATCTGCGGGGGCGTCGAGAGCGTGGTGTGGCGTTCGGAGTTGATCTGCCAGCCGACGTAGGCGAGCATGCCGCCGCCGGCCAGGACCACCACCAGCAGGACGGCCAGCACGATGGTGCGGACGTTGCTCGGGCGGGCCGGCGTCTCAGCGGGCTGGTCGGACTCACCGGCCAACAGGAACGGGCCGACGTCGATCTCGCCGGGCTCGCCTTGCGCGGGGGCGTCGCCGGGAGCGTCGTCCGAGGTCACCGACAGGTCGCGGAGGCCGTCGTCAGGCCCGGTGGAGGGGTTGTCCTGCCAGAGTTCGACGCCGTCGTGCTCGTCGCCGTCCGGAGCCGGGGTCTCGCCCTGACGCCATCCGGGGCGCTGCTGCTCGTGGCCGTCAGGGTGTGCCTCGGGGTCGTCGAGCCCGTCGGGATCGGGCCTGTCGGCGACCGGGGCGACGGGGTCGGTGGTGCGGGTGGCGCCGATCGCGTCGAAGGGGTTGAAGGCGGGGCGCTCGGTGTCCGGCGCCGCCGCGGGGTCGGCATGGGAAGGCGTTTGCTGACCGCGGTCCGACATCAGGCGAGCCTACCGTCCCCCACGGGTGGAGGTGCGAATACCGGGCGCTCGGCGGGGCTCCGTAGACTTGTCGGGTGACCGATGAGACCGAACCCCGTACCCCCGACAGCCGGCCAGCCGGTGGCCTATCCGCCCAGTACCAGCCGGGCGAGGTAGAGCAGCGGCGGTATGAGCGTTGGGTATCGGAGGGTTACTTCACCGCCGACCCGACCAGCGACAAGCCACCGTTCACCATCGTCATCCCGCCGCCGAACGTGACCGGTTCGCTGCACATCGGCCACGCCCTCGACCACACCATCCAGGACGCTCTCGTCCGCCTCAAGCGGATGCAGGGGTTCGAGGTGCTGTGGCTGCCCGGCATGGACCACGCCGGCATCGCCACGCAGAACGTGGTCGAGCGCCAGCTGGCCGAGCAGCAGCTGTCCCGCCACGACCTGGGCCGGGAGAAGTTCGTCGAACGGGTCTGGGAGTGGAAGGCCGAGTCCGGCGGCACGATCCTCGGGCAGATGCGCCGTCTCGGCGACTCCGTCGACTGGAGCCGTGAGCGCTTCACGATGGACGAGGGCCTGTCCCGGGCCGTGCAGACGGTGTTCAAGCGGATGTTCGACGACCAGCTGATCTACCGGGCGAACCGGATCATCAACTGGTGCCCGCGCTGTCTGACCGCGCTCAGCGACATCGAGGTGGAGCACACCGACGACGAGGGCGAGCTGGTCTCGATCCGCTACGGCGAGGGTGCGGACAGCATCGTCGTCGCGACGACGCGTGCCGAGACGATGCTCGGTGACACCGCGGTGGCCGTGCACCCCGACGACGAGCGTTACCGGCACCTGGTCGGCACCGAGGTGGAGCTGCCGCTGACCGGCCGGCGCATCCCGATCGTGGCGGACGAGCACGTCGACCCGGCGTTCGGCACCGGCGCGGTCAAGGTGACCCCGGCGCACGACCCGAACGACTTCGAGATCGGCCAGCGGCATGGGCTGCCGAGCCTGGCAGTGATGGACGAGCGCGCCGTCATCACCGTACCCGGACCGTTTGAAGGTCTTGATCGTTTTGAGGCGCGTCCGGCGATCGTCGCGGCGCTGCGGGCGCAGGGCCGGATCGTCGCCGAGAAGCGGCCTTATCTGCACTCGGTGGGCCACTGCTCGCGCTGCAAGACCACGGTGGAGCCGCGCCTGTCGCTGCAGTGGTTCGTCAACACCACCCCGCTGGCGAAGGCGGCCGGTGACGCCGTGCGCGACGGCCGGGTGACCATCGAGCCGGCCGAGCTGTCCAAGCGGTACTTCGCCTGGGTCGACAACATGCACGACTGGTGCATCTCCCGGCAGCTGTGGTGGGGCCACCGCATCCCGGTCTGGTACGGCCCGAACGGCGAGATCGTCTGCGTCGGGCCGGACGAGCAGCCGCCGTCCGGTGAGGGCTGGCGCCAGGACGAGGACGTCCTGGACACCTGGTTCTCCTCCGGCCTGTGGCCGTTCTCCACGCTGGGGTGGCCTGCGAAGACCGCCGAGCTGGAGAAGTTCTATCCGACCAGTGTCCTGGTCACCGGCTACGACATCCTGTTCTTCTGGGTCGCCCGGATGATGATGTTCGGGCTGTACGCGATGGACGGCAAGCAGCCGTTCGACGTGGTCAACCTGCACGGCATGGTCCGCGACCAGTTCGGCAAGAAGATGTCGAAGTCGTTCGGCAACGTCGTCGACCCGCTCGACTGGATCGAGCGGTACGGTGCCGACGCCACCCGCTTCACGCTGGCCCGCGGCGCCAACCCCGGTTCCGACGTGCCGATCAGCGAGGAGTGGTGCCAGGGCTCCCGCAACTTCTGCAACAAGCTGTGGAACGCCACCCGGTTCGCGCTGATGAACGGCGCCACCGTGGAGGGCCCGCTGCCCGACAAGGCCGCGCTGTCCGCGATCGACAAGTGGATCCTGTCCCGGCTGCAGCACACCATCGCCGAGGTCAACGAGCAGTTCGACAGCTACGAGTACGCGAAGGTCTGCGACACGCTCTACCACTTCGCGTGGGACGACGTCTGCGACTGGTACCTCGAGCTCAGCAAGCCGGTGCTGGCCGGCGAGGGCGCGGCGGCAGACAACACCCGCCGGGTGCTCGGCCACGTGCTCGACCAGCTGGTGCGTCTGCTGCACCCGGTGATCCCGTTCGTCACCGAGGAGCTGTGGATCGCGCTGACCGGCGGCGAGACCGTGATGCGGGCCGCCTGGCCGGCCGTCGACCACGACCTGGTGGACGGCGGTGCCGAGGAGGAACTGGCCGCCCTGCAGAAGGTGGTCACCGAGGTCCGTCGCTTCCGGTCCGACCAGGGCCTCAAGCCGAGCCAGCGGGTCACCGCGGCGCTCACCGGCCTGGGTAACGTCGGCATCGACACGCACGAGCCGCTGATCCGTTCCCTGGCCCGGCTCGACGTGCCCGGCGCCGACTTCACCGCCACCGCGACGCTCGCCGTCACCGGCGGCATCACGGTCGACCTGGACACCCGCGGTGCCATCGACGTCGCGGCCGAGCGGGCCCGCCTGGAGAAGGACCGGGTGGCCGCCGAGAAGGAGGCCACCCAGTGCCGGGCCAAGCTGAACAACGAGGCGTTCGTCGGCAAGGCCCCGGAACAGGTGGTCGCGAAGATCAAGGACCGGCTGGCGGCCGCGGAAGCGGACCTGGTCCGCACCGCCGACGCGCTGGCGGCACTGCCGTCCGCCTGAACCGGCGGCGGTCCGGCGACAGCTGAGAGAAAGAAGAGCATGACCGAGTACACCGAGGTCGAAGCCGCGCTGGACAAGCGCGGCTTCACCCGCATGGTCTTCGACATGCAGAAGATCCGGGACGTGATGGACGTGCTGGGCAGCCCGCAGCGGGCGTACCCGTCCGTGCACCTGACCGGCACCAACGGCAAGACGAGCACGGCCCGCATGATCGACGCGCTGCTGCGGGCGCACGGCCTGCACACCGGCCGGTACACCAGCCCTCACCTGGAGAGCGTGCGGGAACGGATCAGCCTCGACGGTGAGCCGATCTCCGAGGAGCAGATGGTCGCCACCTACGACGAGGTGGCGCCGCTCGCCGAACTGATCGACGCGCGCAACCCGGAACCGCTGACCTACTTCGACATGACCACGGCGATGGCGTACGCGACGTTCGCCGACGCCCCGGTCGACATCGCGGTCGTCGAAGTCGGCCTGGGCGGCGAGGAGGACGCGACGAACGTCATCGAGGCGGGCGTCTGCGTGCTCACCCCGATCGGGTTGGACCACACCGAGTGGCTCGGCGACACGATCGAGGACATCGCCTGGCACAAGGTGGGCATCATCCACCAGGGCGCCACGGTGATCACCGCGCTGCAGGAGGAGGACGCCATGCGGCCGATCCTGGAACGCTGCGCGGACATGGGCGCCACCCTCGCCCGCGAAGGCAGCGAGTTCGGCGTGGTCCAGCGGACCCAGGCGGTCGGCGGGCAGGTGCTCGTCCTCCAGGGCCTCGGCGGCGTCTACGAGGAGGTCTTCCTGCCGCTGTTCGGCGCGCACCAGGCGCAGAACGCGGCACTGGCCCTGGCGGCCGTCGAGGCGTTCCTCGGCGCGGGCCCCGACAAGCAGCTGCAGATCGACCTGGTCCGGGAAGGCTTCGCCGAGGTGGACTCGCCGGGCCGCCTCGAACGGGTCCGCAGCGCGCCGGCGATCCTGCTGGACGGCGCGCACAACCCGCACGGCATGGCGGCGACGGTCACCGCCCTGGAGGAGGAGTTCTCCTTCCGGCACCTGGTGGCGGTACTGGCGGTGCTGGGCGACAAGGACGCCAACGGCCTGCTCGAACTGCTCGAACCGGTCGCGGCCCGGATCGTGGTCACCGAGAACAGCTCGCCCCGGTCGATGCCCGCGGAGGAACTCGGCCGACTCGCGATCACGATCTTCGGTGAGGACCGGGTGACGATCGCCGAGACCATGCCGGACGCCATCGAAGAAGCGGTCGTCCTGGCCGAGGAGGACGCCTCCGGCGAGATGAGCGGCGTCGGCGTGGTGATCACCGGCTCGGTGGTCACCGTCGCCGACGCCCGGAAACTGCTCAAACGATGACCGAGCCGGAGAAGGACGCGATGACCGTCGAGAGCGACGCCCCTGCCGCGGTGCGGCGCTCCGGTCTGAAGAATCCCGAGGCTGCGGTACGCGGACTCGGCTCCGGAACACTGGCCCTCGAGGCGATCGTGCTGCTCCTGGCGATCGCCCCGCTGAGTGTTTTCGCCGGTGACCGTCGCGGGCCGGCGATCGGGACGGTGCTCGCCCTGACGGTGCTGTGCGTGCTGCTGGCGGGAGTGATGAAACGCAGCTGGGCGTGGAACGGTGGCACGCTGATCCAGGTGCTGCTGCTCGCCGGCGGGTTCCTGCACTGGTCGCTGGCGGCGCTCGGCGTCGTCTTCGGCCTGGCGTGGGCCTACGCGACCCATGTGCGCCGCAGCATCCTGGGCTGATCGTTCTCTGCGCTTCGGTGCCGTTGTGAAAGGGCGGGAGACCATCGTGGTCTCCCGCCCTTTTCTCGTACGCTCGGTCAGCCGATGGCCCGCCACTGGGTGATGGCGATGTTGTGGTTGTCGGGATCCCGGAAAGTGGCCGACCAGAGTTCCAGTTTGTCGCCCCGGTTCACGGCCCGCGGCGAGTGCACGAACTTCACGCCCTTGGCCACGAGCTCCGCGTAGACGGTGTCGACGTCGCCGACCTCCAGATTGAGGTAGATCAGCCGACCCGCCTCGACCGACAGGTTGTGCACGGTACGCAGCACCAGCCGGGTGTCACCGGACGCCAGCACGGTGCTGCTCTCCCCGCTGTCGATCTCGAAGAACCCGAGCATGTCCCGGTAGAAGACGGTCGACCGGGCCAGATCGGTGACCAGCACGGTGATCCCGACCCCGTGGATGGCGCCGCCGGGGCCGGGGCGGGCGCTCGGATAGCCGGTGATGATGTCGCCGGCGCGGTCGTCCGGCTCGGAGGTCCCGAAGTCCCCCCACGGTCCGCCGGCCGTCCGCCGGCCGTCCGCCGCCGCGCCCTTGCGGGCCTCGGCGTCGCCGGAGTCGTCCTGACCGGCCTCGCTCTCGCCGGTGTCGGTCTTGCCGGCCGCGTTCTTGTCGGTGTCGGTCTCGCCGGCTTCGTTCTCGTCGGTGTTGGTCTTGCCGCGTTCGGTCTCGAGTCCGGATTCGGGGGAGGCATCCGTCTCGGACGGCTTCTCGGCGCGAGAGGCCGGCGGGATCGGGACAGCCGCTGTGGTGGCGGTGTTCCCCAGGGCTGAGGGCTCTCGAGCCGGGATGGCGGCCGCTGAGGTGCTCTCCGGGGCTGCGGGCTCCGGGACCGCGGTGGTGTTCCGCGTAGGGCCCGGGAGCGGTGTAGCGGCTGCGGTGGTGCCTTCCGCGGGCTCCGGGAGCGGGATGGCCGCCGCGGGGGAAGCCGTATCCGGGCGGCCCGGCTCCGGGAGGGGGATGGCGGCGGCCAGGAACGACGAATCCTCCCCAGCCGGGATGGCTGGATCCGGAGAGGGGTTCGTGTGGGGAGCCGCGTGCCGTGGGACGTGGGACTCCGCGGAGGTGTCCGTCTCGTCCGCGTGAACGGGAATGGCCGTAGCCGCAGAACCGTGGACGGGTCTGGCCGGGTCATCCGCAGATGACCCGGTCGGCTGGGCGGGGATGGTCTCGGCGGGGGGAGCGATGATGCCGTCGGCCATGGCTGCTGCGGCTGCGGGGCGGAATTCCGGTGCGGGCTCGGGGTAGTCGTCCAGCGGAATGTCGACCTGATCGTCGAGAGGGATGTCGATCTGGTCGGTCGGGGGCCGGTCGTCGGCGCGGAGCGGTGATCGGCCCGGATCGGACGGGGCCACTGCCGAATCGGACGCCGCCGGGTTGGACGCCGCCGGGTTGGACGCCGCCAGGTTGGACGCCGCCAGGTTGGACGCTTCCGGATCGGACGTCGTCGGGCCGGGCGTTGCGGTGCTGGACGCTGCGGGGCCGGACTGGGGCTGATCGGATGCTGAAAGGCTGGAACGGGGCGGGCCGGATTGCGGGGTGGGTCCGGACGGCGGCCGGGTGGACGGGGTGGGGGCGGTCGGGAACGGTCTGTCCGGTTCCGGGGCCACGGGTGGGGCGGAGACCGGCCTGGGGGAGGACAGGGTCGTCGCCGGGGTGGGTTCCGGGCGTGGACGGGGCTGCGGGCGGTCCTCGGAGGGTTCCGGACCGGGGACCGGCGCGGATCCGGTGGCGAGCACCGTCGCGTTCTCGCTGCGCGGCCGTCCGCCGACCGTGCCCTGCCGTGAGCTGTCTGTCGAGCTGTCTGCCGGGTCGACGGCGTGACCGTCCGCCGAACTGTCCGTAGGGCCGTTTGCCGGGCGGCCGGCCGCGTTCCGGGGCGAGCCGTTCACCGCGTCGTCTGCCGAGCCGTTCACCGCGTCGTCTGCCGGGCCGTGCGCTGCGGTGCCGGCCGGGTCGTCGACGGGGACAGCGGCAGGGGCGGACTCGCCGGCGGGCGACGGCGGGGTGGCGCTGCCGGGCCTGATGGCCCACGGCGGGACGTCGTCGGGGTCGTCGGGGAAGTCCGCGGGGGTGCTGCGGGCCGCGTGCGGTGACGGCTGTTCCACGGTGGGGGATTCGCCGGGCTGCATGATGAAGCGGGTGCCGCCGGGTGAACGACGCCGGAAGACCGGCTCGGGTTCGGGGGGTGGTTCGGTCCAGGTGGGAGGTTCGGTCCTTCGGGGCCGGCCGGTCTGCGCGGACTGGCTCGGGCTGCCGGACTCGGTCGCCTCCGAGGAATCGGCCGGGACATGGCTCACCGGTCCACCGGACTCGTCTGACTGGGCAGACCGGGCGGCAGGGGCGGAACCCTCCGGAGCGGCCGCGGGGGTGGCGTCGTTGCGGGTGGCGGGTTCTGCGGTGCCGGCGGAGTGGGAGCGGATCGGGGCTGCGGCGGTCCAGGCTGTGGTGGAGAGACCGGATGACGCGGGGCGGTCCTGGTCATCGAGCGGGAGATCCAGTGGATCGTCGGCCTGAGGTGTGCCGGTGTTCCGGAACTCCGCCTCCCGAAGCCCCGCCTCCCGGTCCCGGGAACCGGCATTCAGGAGACCCGCATCCCGAGACTCCGCATCACGGGAGCCGCCATTCCGGGATCGGGCTTCCCACGATCTTGCGTCCTGAGACTCGGCATCCGCCGTCTCCGCGTTTTGGGAGCGCGCGTCCTGGGAGCGCGTGTCCGGGAAGTCCGGGGCCGGGGCGTCCGGGGCCGGGGCGTCCGTGGGGCGGGCGGTGGACGGGCCTGCGCCGGTGCGGCGGGTGTCGGACGACGAGGTCCTCTGTGCCGGCGGGCGCGTGGTGACCAGGGGCGTACTGGGGGCCGACGAGGCGACGTGGGACTGCTCGTCGTCTGTCGGCGGGGTGTCGCCGGGCGTGGAGGCGTAAGGGTCCTCGTCGCGCTCGACTGTCGCGGTTGCGGCGCCGCCTCGGGGGCGGGGACTGGGCCGGGCGCCCGGCGGTCGTGTGGTGCCCGGGCCGCCGGCCGAGCCGCGTGTGGACGAGCCGGGACCGGACCACGGTGAGCCCGGAGCGCTGCCGGAGGGACGGTCGTCCTCGGCCGCGGAACCGGAGCCGGGCCCATAGCCGGAGCCGGGGTCGGAACCGGGCCCGTAGCCGGAGCCGGGGTCGGAGCCGGGTCGGGAGCGGGATCCGGGCGCGTGGTCGGAGGCGGACCGGAAACCGGAGTCGGGGTCGGTGCCGGGGGTGAACGGGTCGTCGGCCGGGCCCGGCGGGGTGTGGGCCGCGGTCGCCGGGCCGGGCGCCTGGCCGAAACGGGTGCCCCCGGCGCGCCGGGGCAGGGGCTGCGGGTCCTCGTCGGAGCCGACGACCTGGCCCTCCAGTATCGGGCCGGCGGGCGTGTCGCGGACCACCACGGGGGTGGCGCGGCTGGTCATCCGGTGTGGCGGCTGCGGCGGGGGCGGCGGCTCGTCGGCGTCGACCGACCAGTCGCGTTCGCGGCCCTCCCACGGTGCGGGGCCGACCGCGCCCAGCACGTCGTCGTCGATCTCGTCGTCGGCGTAGTCGGCCGGCGGCGGCGGGGGTGGCGGGTCGCCGCCCTCGGCGCGGGCCGGCGCGTCCTTCCAGTTGACCCGGACGCGGCGGGTGTCGTCGACGTCGACCGAGATGGGCACGGTGGCGCCGGGGACCGGCCATTTGGCGACCGGGATGCGGGACTCGCGCAGGGTGGTCTCGAACGTGCCGAGGCCGGGGGCGATCACGATGACCGCGATGTCGGCCCGGCCGTATGCCGCCGAGACCGGTGGCGGCGGGATCGACTTGACCTCGGCGTTGCCGACCACGGTGGCTCTCCCGCCGCGGCGGGAGACGTTGAGGAGCGCGAGGAGTATCGCGAGCACGAGGACGGCCAGGCCGAAGAAGGCGACCGCCCAGCTCGACATGCCGAGCCCGAAAACGATCACAAAGACCGCGAGCGTGCCCATCACCGCCGCCACGAGCTTGCGCGCCGGAGCTATGGGCCTGCCGCCCTGGTTCGCCACTGTGGACCTCCCG
Organism: Actinoplanes sp. NBRC 101535; assembly: GCF_030269225.1. NCBI lineage: Bacteria > Bacillati > Actinomycetota > Actinomycetes > Micromonosporales > Micromonosporaceae > Actinoplanes > Actinoplanes sp. NBRC 101535. Next base: position 10,024 of record NZ_BSSY01000003.1, read on the forward strand.
GTTGTTCCCGTCAGGTTATGACCCCCGGTGGCTCGGCGAAAGTGCGGGCAGTCCGGGGATCGCCACTCACCGTTCGTGGCGGTACCGATAGGCTGATGGCCCCGCGTGTCGGCTAGTAGTGTCAACGGAGGATCCCGCGTGTCCAGCAACACCGAGCGTTCGCTCGTGCTCATCAAGCCTGACGCGGTGCGTCGCGGCCTGCTCGGCGACATCCTTTCCCGTTTCGAGCGCAAGGGGCTGCTCGTCGACGCGCTCGAGTTGCGCACGATGGACGCGGCTCTCGCTGACGAGCACTACGCCGAGCACGTCGACAAGCCGTTCTACCCGCCGCTGAAGGATTTCATGACCAGTGGCCCGCTGGCTGCCGTGGTCCTCTCCGGAGACTCGGTCATCGAGGTGGTCCGGGCCATGATCGGCGCGACCGACGGCCGCAAGGCGGCCGCCGGCACGATCCGCGGCGATCTGGCGCTCTCCAACCGGGAGAACCTGGTGCACGCGTCCGATTCCCCGGACAGTGCGAAGCGCGAGCTGGCCATCTGGTTCCCGGGTCGGTTCTAGACACGTTTCATGGTCAGCGTCCGTGTGGTGACTTCGGGTGCTCAGCGCGCCCGTATTCACCACGCCCCACCACGGGTGTGGTGACTTCGGGTGCTCAGTGCGCCCGTATTCACCACGCCCCGCCACGGGTGTGGTGACTTGGGGTGCTCAGTGCGCCCGTATTCACCACGGTCCACGACGGGTGTGGTGAATACGGGCGCCCAGCGCGCCTCAAGTCACCACGCGGACGGGCTTCATGACCTGACCACGGAACGTTTCTACAGGGTCTCCAGGCTGGCCCGGCGCCGCGACTCCGCCTCGAAGATCTTGAGGAGGAGCACGGCGAGCAGGGCATAGCCGGTTCCGACCAGCAACTCCGCTCCCAGCGCGGGCGCGGCCGCACCGAGCCCGCGTCCCGCGGCGAGTGTCCGGGCCGCCTCCGCCGCGTGGGTGATCGGCAGGAACTCGCCGACGGTGGCCATCCACGGGGGCAGGCCGCTCCGGGGCACGTTCACGCCGGTGAGCAGGAGCAGCAGGCTGGCCGCGACGTTCGACACCACCCACACGTCACGGAACCGCAGGCCCACCGCGCCCAGGGTGAGTCCGAAGAACGCGCAGGCCAGCGAGCCGGTTGCCAGGGCCAGCACGATTCCGGGCAGGGCGGCGAGGGGGATCCGCAGACCGAGCGCCGCGGTGCCCACGGTCAGCGTGAAGGCCGCGATCAGGAGACCGTTCCCGGCGTACGGGAGAACCCGCCCGGCGAAGATGGCGGTGCGGCTGCGCGGCGACAGCAGGACATGGCCCAGGGTGCCGTAGCGGCGTTCGTTGCCGACGGCCAGCGTCCCGCCGAACACGCAGGCGGTCGAGGCGGCCAGCACCGCGTTGCCGACGATGAAGAAGCGGTCGTCGGCGACCTGCAACTGTCGTCCGAGGTACGCGAAGAAGATCAGCTGGAAGGCCGGGCCGGCGAGCAGAGTGCCGGCGTACATGGCGGGCGTGGTCCAGTTGAACAGGGCCCGGTAGGCGAGGGCGCCACCCGTGGTGACGAGCCGGACCGGGTTCATGACAGCGCCAGGGTGGCGGTCACGCGGGCGCGACGCTCGAACACGGTCAGGCAGTAGCCGCCGACGACCAGGCACACGGCGCCGATGGCCAGGCAGATCCCGATCGACGGCCAGACCGGCCCGCCCACGGTCGCCTCACGCAGCGCCCGGGCACCCCAGGTGGTGGGCAGCACGGCCGCGACCGGGAGCGTCCAGGACGGCAGCACGGTGATCGGCACGAGCATCCCGGAGAGCAGCCAGATCGGGTAGTCGAGCGGGTTGGCCAGCGCGTTGGCGTTGCGCAGCAGCACGAACGTGGAGGCCAGCAGCAGGCCGAACATGCCCAGTCCGAGGACGCAGGCGACGGCGGCGGCGAGGAACGCGGCCGGGTGCGCGAGTTCGATCCGGATGCCGTAGACGATCCGTCCCCAGGCGAGTGTGGCGAGCAGGGCGTACATGCCGGTGACGGCGGTGGCGGCGGTGATCGGCAGGATGACCGTGACCGGCCGCCGCGGCGCCAACATGATCATCTCGAGGGTGCCCTGCCAGCGCTGGTTCTGGATGGCCCCGCCGGAGCCGGTGAGCACCGACGCCCAGATGCCCATCAGGCCGGCGCCGACCGCGGCCTCGATCAGCCGGTGCGAGCCGTCGCCGGAACGGAACAGGTGGACGGCGAGGGTGGCCTGGACCAGCGGGACGATCAGGGCCATCGCCACCTCGAACGGGGAGCGGCTGAGGTGCTTGGCGTGCAGCAGGGTGCCGATCGCCAGCATGCGCAGGGTCGTCATGACGCGTTCACGATCGCCACGTACGCGTCCTCGAGGGTGGGTTCGCGGCTGGTGACCCGGCCCAGCCGGATCCCGGACAGCTCGCGCAGCACGTCGCCCTGCACGTCCACGTCCGTGTCGGACTGGACGGTCAGCAGCTGCTGCGTGCCGCGCGCCTCGACCGCGGTCTCGCGGACGCCGGGCAGTTCCCGGAGGGCGGCGAGGGCGGCGTCCGGCACCCCGTAGGCCTCGATCTCCAGCACCCGCCGTCCGTCGGCCCGGCGCCGCAGCTCGGCCGGGGTCCCGAGGGCCTGGATGCGGCCGCCGGCGATGACCGCGATCCGGTCGCAGAGTTCGTCCGCCTCGGCCATGTAGTGCGTGGTGAGCACGATCGTGGTGCCGTTGGCGGCCAGGCCGGCCACCGTGCGGCGCAGTTCGCGGGCGGCCACCGGGTCCACCCCGATCGACGGTTCGTCCAGGAACAGCACCTCGGGACGGTGCAGCAGGCCGCGGGCGATGTGCAGGCGCTGGCGCATACCCCGCGAGTAGCCCTCGACGCGTTCGCCTTCGCGGCCGCGGAGACCGACGAGTTCCAGCAGTTCGGCGATCCGGCGCTTCTGCTCGCGGGCCGGCACCGCGTAGAGCTCGGCGAAGTAGCGCAGGTTGTCCAGCCCGGACAGCCTGTCGTAGAGACCTCGGTCGCCGCCGAAGACGTACCCGATGCGCCGCCGCACCTCCCGGGTCTGGGTGACCACGTCGTAGCCGCCGACCCGGGCGGTGCCGGCGCTCGGGATGAGCAGTGTGTTGAGCATCTTGATGGTGGTGGTCTTGCCGGCGCCGTTCGGCCCGAGCAAGCCGAAGAGTTCGCCGCGCCGGACGCTCAGGTCCACGCCGCGGACCGCGTCCACCGTCTGCAGGCGGGGCCGCAGCCAGCCGGTACGGGTCCGGTAGGTGCGGGACAACCCCTCGGCCTCGATGGCGAAGTCACTGCCGGCTCGGGTCGAGGGGGACAGTGCCGGCGGGGGTGGTGAGGGGGCCGTGAGGGTGTGCTCGCTGTCCATGCCGCCGAAGGTAGGCGGGACCGGGCGGTCAGGAAACGGATTCGGCTCCGGCCGAATCGTCGCCGAGCAGGGTCACCAGGGCCAGCCCGGCCGGTTCGAGACCGTAGAGGACCCGGCGGCCGGCCCGGCGGCGGTGCACCACCCCGGCGGCCAGCAGCCCGGTCAGGTGTTCGGAGACCGTGCTCGGGGCCAGGCCCAGCGCGCTCGCCAGTGCCGTCGTGGTGGCCGGTGTGGTCAGGGCGCGCAGGATGACGGCCCGGCCCCGGCCGAGCAGGATCGCCAGCCGGTCGTCGTCCGCGGCGGCCACCGGCGGGGCCGCCTCGGCCAGCAGCGCGGCGCCCCGGGCCTGGTAGGTGACCATCATGATCTCGGGGTGGTCGGTGGAGCAGCTCAGCGCGCCCCGGGAGAAGATCAGCGGGACCAGGAGCAGCCGCTTGTCGGTGGCGACGACGTCCCGGTCGAGGTTCTTGACCAGGGTGAGCACCGGACGCTCCCAGCGGATCCGGTCGTGCAGGCGGGCGAGCAGCGAGTCGGGGCCGTCGGCGGCCAGCGCCCGGGCCCGCAGCAGGACCTCCTCGTCGAGGGCCGCGCGCATGGCAGGCCAGTACGGTGCGATCGCCGCGGTCCAGTAGGTGCCGAGTGCGGTGGCGAGCCGGTCCAGGGCCGCCTGCCGGTCGTCGCGGAACGCCGTCAGACAGTTCGGCAGGTCGCCGTCGGGATGGTGCCGGGCGAGCTGTTCCTCGATCAGGGCGGCCGGGGTGTTCCGGATCTGGTCGAGCTGATCGTCGATGGTGGGCACCGCGACCTCGGGCACCGGGTCGAGGAAGTCCGGATAGGATCCGTCGAGCCGGTTCAGGTAGAGCGAGAGCGGCTCGAGCGACGGGTCGGTGCGCAGGATCTCCCGGGCCCGGGCGGCCCAGGCCGTGTACGGCCACGGCACCTCGGGGTTGCGGCGCAGCAGGTAGAGGCCGCAGATCAGCTCACCGAGCGGGCTGATCGCGATGCGTGTCCGCGCCAGCGTCGGTTCATCGATCTCGATCCGGATCACGGGGTGAAGTTTAGGGCCTGGACACCCGGCTGCCATCTGCGATCGATAGGCATCAGGACATGAGCTCCCTTTCCCGACGGAACCTGCTGCGGGCCGGACTGGCCGGCGGCGTCGCCACGGCGGCCCTGCCCGCTCCGGCGCTCGCCCTCGGCGGTGCCCGGCCCTTGATCACCCACGGCGTACAGAGCGGCGACCCGGCCGGCGGCACGGCCGTGGTCTGGAGTCGCGCGGACCGTCCCGGCCGGCTCTGGGTGCAGACCAGCCGGCGTCCGGACTTCCGCGGCTCGCGGGTGATCCGCGGTCCGATCGTCACCCCGGAGACCGACTTCACCGGCAAGGTGCGGTTGCGCGGGCTGCCGGCCGGCGAGCGCCTGTACTACCGGGTCAAGGTGGAGAGCCTGGACCGGCCGGGACTGTTCAGTGTTCCGGTGACCGGCGAGCTGACCACCGCGCCCACCGACCGCCGGGACGTGCGCTTCGTCTGGACCGGGGACGTCGCCGGTCAGGGCTGGGGCATCGATCCCGCCTTCGGCGGCATGCGGATCTTCGAGTCGATGCGGCGCCGCCGGCCGGACTTCCTGCTGCACAGCGGGGACACGGTGTACGCCGACGGCCCGCTCGCCGAGAGCGTGACTCTCCCGGACGGCCGGGTGTGGCGCAACGTGCTCACCGACGCCAAGCTCAAGGTCGCCGAGACGCTCGACGAGTTCCGCGGGCAGTACGCGTACAACCTGCTGGACGAGCACTACAGGCGGTTCGCCGCCGAGGTCCCGCAGATCAACCAGTGGGACGACCACGAGGTCACCAACAACTGGTACCCGGGGGAGATCCTGGCCGACGACCGGTACACCGAGAAGCGGGTGGACGTGCTCGCCGCCCGGGCCCAGCGGGCCTACCACGAGTGGGTGCCGGTCCCGGGCTCGACCGCTCCGATCCACCGGAAGATCTCGTACGGCCCGCTGCTCGACGTGTTCGTGCTGGACATGCGGACGGTCAAGGACGCGAACGACGGCAACATCTACGCCGATCCGGCGCGCGGGCTGCTCGGGGCCGAGCAGCGGCGCTGGCTGATCGACGGTCTGCGGCGCAGTCGCGCCACCTGGAAGGTGATCGCCAACGACCTGCCGATCGGTCTGGTCGTGCCGGACGGGGCCGCCGCCCAGGAGGGTGTGGGGCAGGGCGACCCGGGTGCGCCCAAGGGCCGGGAGCTGGAGTTCGCCGAGGTGCTGCGGTCGATCCACCGGCACGGGGTGCAGAACGTGGTGTTCCTGACCGCGGACGTGCACTACACCGCGGCACACCACTACGACCCGTCGCGGGCGGCGGTCCGGGACTTCACGCCGTTCTGGGAGTTCGTGTCCGGGCCGGCCCATGCCGGAGCGTTCGGCCCGAACGCGCTGGACGCCACGTTCGGGCCGGAGGCGGTGTTCGTGCACGCGCCGCCGGCCGCGAACACGTCGCCGGCGAGCGGGTTCCAGCATTTCGGCGAGGTGCGGATCGACGGTGGATCGGGCACGTTCACCGTCGATCTCCGCGACCGTGACGGCGTCAGCCTGTGGTCGGTCGTTCTGCGGCCCGGGCGATGACCCGGCAGCTCAGCCCGGAGGCGGCGGCAGAGGCGTGACCGGCGACGGCGGTCGCGAGGGAGGCACGGGACTTCTCGCGACGCGTACCCCCACATGAATTTGATCTTGGAAGTTGATCGTCGGGGGTAATGCGGATGAAGGAATCCCGGGGTGGCCGGTATCGTTGTGCTCCGACGCAGGCAGCGAACCGGCCATCACCGGGGAGCCTCCGGAAGAACGGGTCTTTCTCGGAAGATCCTGGTAGAACCGGGCGGACCGGCACGCGCGACAGGCCGGCGAATGAGCGGGCGCCCCCGAGGCGTCAAGCGAGGTGGTACCGCGGGCTGATTCCAGCTCGTCCTCGCAGTCACGTGATGTGAACTGCTTGAGGAGAACCATGGCCTACCCGAAGCACACCGACGCCACCGGCGTTCCGGCGTCCCCGGACCTGCCGGCGGTCGAACGCGCGGTCCTCGACCACTGGACGGCGGACAAGACCTTCGAGGCGTCCGTCGCGCAGCGCCCGGCCGGGGAGAACGGCGACAACGAGTACGTGTTCTACGACGGCCCGCCGTTCGCCAACGGCCTGCCGCACTACGGGCACCTCTTCACCGGTTACGTGAAGGACCTGGTGCCGCGGTATCAGACGATGCGCGGCAAGCACGTCGAGCGGCGGTTCGGCTGGGACACCCACGGGATGCCCGCCGAGATCGAGGCGGAGAAGCAGCTCGGCATCACCACCAAGGCGCAGATCGTCGAGCTGGGCATCGACAAGTTCAACGAGGCCTGCCGCACGTCCGTGCTGGCCTACACCAAGGACTGGGAGGGTTACGTCACCCGCCAGGCCCGCTGGGTGGACTTCGAGAACGACTACAAGACCCTCGACCCCAGTTACATGGAGTCGGTCATGTGGGCGTTCAAGACCCTGCACGAGAAGGGCCTGGTCTACGAGGGATTCCGCGTCCTGGCCTACTGTTTCCGGTGCGAGACGCCGCTGTCGAACACCGAGACCCGGATGGACGACGTCTACCGGGACCGGACCGACCCGGCGCTGACCGTGCTCTTCCGGCTTTCGACGGGCGAGGACATCGCGGTCTGGACCACCACGCCATGGACGCTGCCGTCCAACCTGGCGCTGGCGGTCGGGCCGGACATCGAATATGTCCTTCTCGAGAAGGACGGTCACCGCCTGTTCGTCGGCGCCGGCCGGGTGGGTGCCTACGCCAAGGAACTGGAGGGGTACGAGCAGACGGGCACCGTCCTCGGGCGCGAACTCGTCGGCCGCCGCTACACGCCGCTCTTCGACTACCTGGTCGAGCCCGCCGGGGAGAACGCCTTCCAGGTGCTCGGCGCGGACTTCGTGACCACCGAGGACGGCACCGGCGTGGTGCACATGGCGCCCGCCTTCGGTGAGGACGACCAGAACGCCTGCAACGAGGCCGGCATCCCGACCGTGGTCACCGTGGACGAGCGGACCCGGTTCACCTCGCTGGTCCCGGACTACCAGGGCCTGCAGGTCTTCGAGGCGAACAAGCCGGTGATCGCCGCACTCAAGGCGCGGGGCGTGGTGCTGCGGCACGACGCGTACACGCACTCCTACCCGCACTGCTGGCGCTGCGACACCCCGCTGGTCTACAAGGCGGTCTCGTCCTGGTTCGTCGCGGTCACCGCGTTCCGGGACCGGATGGTCGAGCTCAACCAGCAGATCACCTGGACGCCGTCGCACATCAAGGACGGCTCGTTCGGCAAGTGGCTGGCGAACGCCCGGGACTGGTCGATCTCCCGGAACCGGTTCTGGGGCTCGCCGATCCCGGTCTGGAAATCCGACGACCCGCAGTACCCGCGGGTGGACGTCTACGGCTCCTACGAGGAGTTGGAGCGCGACTTCGGCGTGCGGGTCACCGACCTGCACCGTCCGCACGTGGACGAGCTGACCCGGCCGAACCCGGACGACCCGACCGGGCAGTCCGTGATGCGGCGCGTGCCGGAGGTGCTGGACTGCTGGTTCGAGTCCGGGTCGATGCCGTTCGCCCAGGTGCACTACCCGTTCGAGAACAAGGACTGGTTCGAGGACCACTACCCGGGTGACTTCATCGTCGAGTACATCGGGCAGACGCGCGGCTGGTTCTACACCATGCACGTGCTGGCCACGGCGCTGTTCGACCGCCCGGCGTTCCGGAACTGCCTGAGCCACGGCATCCTGCTGGGCGAGGACGGCCGGAAGATGTCGAAGTCGCTGCGCAACTACCCGGACGTCTACCGGGTGTTCGACTCCTACGGGTCGGACGCGATGCGCTGGATGCTGATGTCGTCGCCGGTGCTCCGGGGTGGGGACATGCCGGTCACCGAGGTGGCGATCCGGGACTCGGTGCGTCAGGTGCTGCTGCCGCTCTGGAACGTCTGGTACTTCTTCAGCCTTTATGCGAATGCATCGGGGTACGAGGCGAGGTTCCGGACTTCGTCGGATCACCTGCTCGACCGTTACGTCCTGGCCAAGACCGGCGAGCTGGTGGCGGACGTGCAGCGCCAGATGGACGAGTACGACATCTCCGGTGCTGCCGCTTCGGTGCGGTCGTACCTGGACGCGCTGACCAACTGGTACGTCCGCCGCTCGCGGGACCGTTTCTGGGCCGGTGACCAGGACGCGTTCGACACCCTGGCGACCGTGCTGGAGACCCTGTGCCGGGTGGTGGCGCCGCTCGCGCCGCTGACCAGCGAGGAGATCTGGCGTGGCCTGACCGGTGGCCGCTCGGTGCACCTGACCGACTGGCCGTCCGCGGACGCGTTCCCGGCCGACCACGAGCTGGTCGCCTCGATGGACGCGATCCGGGACGTGGCGTCGGCGGCGCTGTCGCTGCGCAAGGCGAAGGGCCTGCGGGTCCGGCTGCCGCTGGCGGCGCTGACCGTGGCCAGCGGGTCGGGTGCCTCGCTGACCGGTCTCGGTGACCTGCTCAAGGACGAGGTCAACGTCAAGCAGGTGGTCTTCACCGACGACGTGGCCGCGTACTGCCAGCAGGTGCTGACGGTGGTTCCGCGGGCGCTCGGCCCCCGGGTCGGCAAGCAGGTCCAGCAGGTGATCAAGGCGGTGAAGAGCGGCGACTGGCAGCTCGTCGACGGCGCCCCGGTCGCGGCCGGCGTCACCCTCGCCGAGGGCGAGTACGAGCTGAAGCTCGTCGCCGCCGACCCGGAGAACTCCGCGCCGCTGCCGGCCGGTGCCGGTGTGGTCGTGCTGGACACCGTGGTCACCGCGGAGTTGGCCGCCGAAGGCGTGGCCCGTGACGTGATCCGCGTCGTGCAGCAGGCCCGCCGGGACGCGGACCTGGACGTCAGCGACCGGATCGACCTGGTCCTGTCGGCCAGTCCGGTGGTGCGGTCGGCGGTCGAGACCTTCCGCGAGTTCGTGGCCGGTGAGACCCTCGCCACCTCACTCGATTTCGGGGATCTCGGCGGCGCCGGCTTCACCGGTGAGGTCGGTGAAGGGGAGCAGGTGGCCGTCAAGGTCACCGCCGTGTGATTCATCACGGTCGCATGAATCAGCCGAAAGGCCCGGATGTTCGCCTGGTGGGGGCGAATGTCCGGGTCCCGGCCCAAGATCACTAGGTTCATCGGGCGCCGCGTCCGATAACCTCACAGCACCCCGCTCCCAACTTCGCACTGTGTGTATTTCCGGAGGACGCGTTGCCGCTGCTCTACTCACTCGCCAAGGTCACCATCGGTACGGCCTTGATGACGGGCTGGCGGCCGACCGTCGAAGGCCTCGAACACGTGCCGCGCACCGGGGGAGCCATCTTCGCCGGCAACCACCTCTCCGTCGCCGACGAGCTGTTCCTCGGCGCGGTCGTGCCCCGCCACCTGGCCTTCTGGGCCAAGTCCGACTACTTCACCGGCACCGGGGTCAAGGGCTTCCTCAACCGCAAGATGATGGAGGGCGTCGGCGCGATCCGGGTCGAGCGGGCCGGCGGCCGGGCCGCTCTCACCGCCTTCGACGCGGCGATCCCCGCCCTCGCGGCCGGCGACCTGGTCGCGGTCTACCCGGAGGGCACCCGCTCACCGGACGGCAAGCTCTACCGCGGGCGCACCGGGGTGGCCCGCCTCGCGGTCGCCGCCGGGGTGCCGATCATCCCGGTCGGCATGCAGGGCACCGACAAGGTGCAGCCGATCGGCCGGCTCTACCCGAAACTGATGCGCGACACGGTCACCATCCGGGTCGGCAAGCCGATCGAGACCGCCGGGCGCTCCGACGACCGGACCTCGCTGCGCGAACTGACCGACCTGGTGATGAGCGAGATCCAGAAGCTCACCGGCCAGGAGTACGTACCGCGCTACGCCCCGAAGCGGCCCGATCAGATCTGATCGGTCAGGAACCGCGGCAGGTACTTCGGGGTCAGCACCTCGGTGCGCAGCCGGGCCACCAGCTCGGCGCTCTCGTCGATCGACCGGCGGGTGAGCACGGCGGTGGCCATGCTGCCGTGGTCGGCCCACGCGCACACCACCACGGCCGAGCCGTCCAGCCGGCCGATGCCGCAGCTCTCGTGCACGCCGGCGTCACCGGAGTCGTAGACCACGATGTTCTTCAGCTTCAGGTCGCCGGACAGGCTCGCCAACTGCTCCTCCACGTCGGAGCCCGGGGTGAACCGCCATCCGGTGACACCGAACAGGGTGACCCGCTTGCCGTTGCCGTCGCCGTAGACCCCGGCGAACGCGTCACCGGTCGCACCGGCCGCGGAGAGCTGCTCGGCCAGGCGCTCGGCGGCCTGCCGGCCGTTGTCGCGCAGCTCCAGGTCGGAGAAGGACGGCGGCAGCACCGCGCTGACCGGGAACTGCCGGACCGCCGGGAACTGCCAGTAGGCCAGCGGGGCGCCGCAGCACAGCACGAGGGCGAGCGCGGAGGACGTGGTCAGCCGGCGCAGCCAGCGGCGGCGCCGGGGCCGGGGCCGGGACAGCGGTGGCGGCATCGGCGGGCGCGGCTGCACGGGGGCGCGCTTCTGCGGCGCCGGCGACTCCTTCCACCAGCGGGGCTTGGCGGGTGCGCGCGGCGGCAGCCCGGTGCCGGCGGGCGGCGGCGGGTAGGTGCCCGGGCTCGGGATCGCGGTCTTCTTCTCCGTGCGGGCCGCCTTCAGGGCCTCGGCGGCGGCCTTGAGAGCCTTCTCCTTGACCTCTCGGGCCTTCTCCTTGGCCTCCTGCGCCGCGGGGATCACCACGCGGGTCGGCGGCATGTCGACTGCCGGTGCGGGCGCCTCCGGCCAGACCGGGGTGTGCTCCTCCGTCTGGTCGGCCCAGGGGTCGACGGCCGGCACCGCGGTGCGGTCGTCGAAATCGGGCGCCGGCCCGGCGACCTTGTCGCGCAGCCGGGACCACACCGATCGGCGGGGTTCGGTCGCGGGGATCGGCGCGGCGCCGCTCCAGCGTGCCGGCGGCAGTGTCGCGGTGGCCGGTTCGGCGGCATCCTCGATCCGGGTCGTCTCGGGCGTGTCCCGGGCACTCTCGGGCATCCCCGCGACCGGAGTCGATTCTTCCGGCTGGTCGGCCATTCTCGTGTTCTCCTCCCGCGCGCTCTCTAATCCCAGGTTAGGCATGGTGTGCCACTAGGACGGCGATGCCGGATCCGGACGGTGGACGTGAATGCCGGACAAGGAGGGCGATGTGCGGAACGCTCCGGAGTCGTATGGTTACCCGGACTTGTCATCTGACCTGTCCACCGAAGGTGGATAGTGCCGGTCGTCACCCTGTGGTTTTCCGTTCGGTCACGTGCTATTGGGAGGAGGGGCGCCGCCCTCGGGGGCGCCACTAACAGCATGAGCACCACATACAGAAACGCCGTCTCGACGCTCGGTTCCGACGCCGGACAGCCGATGCTCTTCGCCCACGGGTACGGCTGTGACCAGAACATGTGGCGCCTGGTGACACCGGCCTTCGAGAAATCGCACCGGATCGTCCTCTTCGACCACGTGGGCAGCGGCAAGTCCGACCTGTCGGCGTACGAGGACTCCCGCTACGCCGACCTGAGCGGCTACGCCGACGACATCCTGCAGATCATCCACGAGCACGACCTGCACGACGTGGTCTTCGTCGGCCACTCGGTGAGCGCGATGATCGGGGTGCTGGCCGCGGTCCGCGAACCCGAGCGGTTCGCCTCGCTGGTGATGGTCGGCCCGTCCCCGCGCTACATCGACGACGAGCAGGATGGTTACGTCGGAGGCTTCAGCGCGCCGGACATCAGCGAACTGTTGGAGTCGCTGGACAGCAACTATCTGGGCTGGTCCAGTGCGATGGCGCCGGTGATCATGGGAAACCCGGAGCGCCCGGAACTCGGCGAGGAGCTGACCAACAGCTTCTGCCGGACCGACCCGGCGATCGCCAAGAAGTTCGCCCGGGTCACCTTCCTCTCCGACAACCGCAAGGACCTGCCCCGGCTGCGGGTGCCGTCGCTGATCCTGCAGTGCGCCGATGACGTGATCGCCCCGACAGCCGTCGGCAGGTACGTTCACCAGCACACTCCCGGCAGCACCTTCGTCGAGATGAACGCGACGGGGCACTGTCCGAATCTGAGTGCTCCGGAGGAAACGGTTGACGCGATCAAGTCCTGGTTGTAGACAGCGGGCATGATCGGCGGAGCAGTTTCGTGAGTGAATCTGGTGGGCCGGACGTGACAAGCGAGTTACGACTGCCCTGGGACGACGATCCTGAGGACCTGTACGAGCACGCGCCGTGCGGCTATCTCACGACGCTCCCGGACGGCACGATCGTCCGGGTCAACGAGACCTTCCTGACCTGGACCGGGTATGCGCGTACCGACCTGGTCGGGCACCGGCGGTTCCGGGACCTCCTGGCGGTGGGGGACCGGATGTACTACGAGACGGTCTACGCACCTCTGCTCATGATGCAGAGCGAGGTGCACGAGATCGCGCTCGAGGTGGTCGGGCAGGACGGCCGGCGTCTGCCGACCCTGGTCAACTCGGTGCTCGAACGCGGTCCCGGGGAGTCGCCCAGGATCATCCGGACGATGGTGCTCAACGCCACCGAACGGCGCAGCTACGAGCGTGAGCTGCTGACGGCGCGGCGGGCGGCCGAGTCGTCCGAGCAGCGTGTCCGGGTGCTGCAGCAGATCGTGGCCGACCTGGCGGCGGCCCCGACCGAGGCCGAGGTCGCCGAGGCGGTGGTCCGCGCGCCCGAACCCGGCTTCGAGGCGGCGAGCAGCAGCATCTACCTGGTCGACGTGGAACGCGACCAGCTCGTCGCGGTCGCCTCCACCGACCCGACCACCGGCAACTGGGACGACATGCCCCGGTCGTCGCAGCGGGCGGTGGCCGAGGTCGCCCGCCGCGGTGACCTGCACGTGGTCGCCACCGTCGACGAGGCGCGGGAGCACTTCCCGGACCTGGCCGAGACGATGACCCGGTCCGGTCGCAGCACGGTGGTGCTGCTGCCGTTGACCACCGGGCCGGTCGAGGAGCCGGACGGGGTGACCGTGCTCGGGGTGCTGGCGTTCAGCTTCCGCGAGGAGCGGGTTCTCGACGACGCCGAGCTGACCGTGATCCGGCTGCTCGGCCAGCAGGCCGGTCAGGCGCTGGACCGAGCCCGGCTCTACGACGACGCCCGGCGCCGCGAGGAACAGGCCGGTTTCCTGGCCCGGACGACGCGGTCGCTGGACGAGGAGCACCGGCTGTTGCAGCGGGCCCGCCGGCTCGTCGAGCGGGTGGTCCCGGAGATCGCCGACTGGGCGTCGGTACGCCTGCAGGTCGGCCCGGCCGGACTGCTGGAGAGCGCCGGTGGCCCGCCGCCCGAGGCGGCCCTGCTGGCCGGCCGGATCGCCGAGGCGACCAGCACGGCCGGACCGGTCTGGGCGGCCGACGGCGACGGCCTCGGCTGCACCGTGCTGCCGCTCACCGCCCGCGGCCGGGTCCTCGGCACGCTGGCCCTGCGGATGGCCCCGGACCGCCGCGGCATCGAGGCCGAACGTCTCTTCCTCATCGACCTGGCCGACCGGGCCGGACTGGCGCTGGAGAACGCCCGCCTCTACGAGCAGGAGCGGGCCATCGCCCGGACCCTGCAGCGCAGCCTGCTCGCCGCGGACGTGCCCGGCGGCGACCCGCGGTTCGCGGTCGAGAGCTACTACCAGGCCGCGGCCCAGGACCTGGAGGTCGGCGGCGACTGGTTCGACGCCTTCCTGATCACCCCGAACCGGCTGGCCGTGGTGGTCGGCGACGTCGTCGGCCGGGGCATCGAGGCGGCCACCACGATGGGCCAGCTGCGCAGTGCCATCCGGGCGCTGGCCTCGGGGGAACACGGGCCGGCCCGGCTGATCGAGCAGCTGGACCGGTTCTGCGAACGGGAGGAGGCGGCCCGGATGGCGACCGTGGTGTACGCCGAGATCGACCTGCTCCACGGGGAGATGACGTACACCTGCGCGGGGCACCTGCCGCCGCTGCTGCACGAACCGGCCGGCTCCCCGCAGTACCTCCTGCAGGCCCGGTCCGCGCCGATCGGCTCCCGGGCCGGCGACCGGCGGCGGACCGAGCAGAAGGTCCGCCTGGCCTCGGGCAGCCGCCTGCTGCTCTACACCGACGGCCTGGTCGAACGCCGGGGCCGGCCCATCGACCGCGGCTTCGAGGTGCTCGCCCGCGAGTACGCCCGCCGCCGTGACGCCCCGCTCAAGGGCCTGACCGCCGGTCTCGCCGACACCATGGTGGGCCGGGACCACGCCGACGACGTCTGCCTGCTCTGCATCACGCTCGGTACCGAGGAACGCCTGGAACGCTCGATCGGCGCCGACCCGCTGCAGATCGCCCTGCTCCGGGCCGACCTGCGCGGCTGGCTCGCCGGGCACAGCGTCGACACCGACTGCCTGAACGCCGTGCTGCTGGCCTGCTCGGAGGCGGTGGCGAACGCCATCGAGCACGGCTACCGCGACGACCCGTTCGGGGTGGTCGACGTGACGGCCACGGTCAGCGAGGACGCGGTCGAGGTCCGGGTCACCGACCGCGGCACGTGGCGCGGCACGGGCGCCGGCTTCACCCGCGGTCGTGGTCTGCAACTGATCGAGGAAGCGATGGACGAGGTCCTCTTCGATCGGGGGGACGGGACAACCGTGATCATGCGACGGCAGCGGGGAGGTGAGCTGTGACAGATCAGTGGGTGAGTTTCTCGCGGCGGGGGGTGGCCGAGTTGGTCCACCTGAAGGGTGAGATCGACCTGGCCAACGCGAACGACATCGGGCGGGCCATCGTGGCCCGCACCACCGGGGCGAACGCGGTGCTCATCGACCTGACCGCCGTCTCGTTCCTGGACAGCGCGGGTGTCCGGCTGCTCGACTTCATCGTCGGTGACCTGGACGATCGGGGGAAGCCGATCAGGCTGGTGGTCGGTGAGCGCGGCGCCGCCCGGATGACCCTGCAGCTGTGCGCGTTCCGGACCGATCTGCTGACGACGGATCTGGAACGGGCCGCGGCTGAGCTGGACGGCTAGTCTCGCGTACCCTGGACACCCATGAGCGTGAGTTCCGTCTTCCCGCAGCTCGAGCAGTTGCTGCCCAGGGTCAGTAAACCGATCCAGTACGTGGGCGGCGAGCTCGGCGCCGTCGTCAAGGACTGGGACGACACGGTGGTCCGCTGGGCTTTGATGTACCCGGACGCCTACGAGGTCGGCCTGCCCAACCAGGGCGTGCAGATCCTGTACGAGGTGCTCAACGAGCAGCCGGATGTGCTCGCCGAGCGGTCGTATGCGATCTGGCCGGACCTCGAGGCGCTGATGAAGGAACACGGCGTCCCGCAGTTCACCGTCGACGCGCACCGCCCGGTCAAGGCGTTCGACGTCTTCGGCATCTCGTTCGCGACCGAGCTGGGCTACACCAACCTGCTCAGCGCGCTCGACCTCGCCCAGATCCCGCTGAACAGCGCGGACCGCACGGTGGAGCACCCGATCGTGCTCGCCGGCGGGCACGCCTCGTTCAACCCGGAGCCGATCGCCGACTTCATCGACGCCGCCGTGCTCGGTGACGGCGAGGAGGCGGTCCTCGAGATCACCGGGATCATCCGGGACTGGAAGGCCGAGGGCTGCCCGGGTGGCCGCGACGAGCTGCTGCTGCGCCTGGCGCGGACCGAGAGCATCTACGTCCCCCGTTTCTACGATGTCGACTACCTGGACGACGGTCGCATCCAGCGCGTCGTGCCGAACCGGCCGGACGTCCCGTTCCGGGTCGCCAAGCGGACCACGATGGATCTCGACGCGTGGCCGTACCCGAAGAAGCCCCTCGTCCCGCTCGCCGAGACGGTCCACGAGCGGTACGCCGTGGAGATCTTCCGGGGTTGCACCCGGGGCTGCCGGTTCTGCCAGGCCGGCATGATCACCCGCCCGGTGCGGGAGCGTTCGATCACCACGGTCGGCCAGATGGTGCGTGAGGGACTGGAGTTCTCCGGCTTCAACGAGGTCGGTCTGCTCTCGCTCTCCAGCGCCGACCACTCCGAGATCGGTGACATGTGCTCCGGTCTCGCCCAGCAGTACGCCGACGAGAACGTGTCGCTGTCGCTGCCGTCGACCCGGGTCGACGCGTTCAACATCGATCTGGCCCAGGAGCTGTCCCGCAACGGGCGGCGCACCGGCCTGACGTTCGCCCCGGAGGGCGGCTCGGAGCGGATCCGCAAGGTCATCAACAAGATGGTGACCGAGGAGGACCTGATCCGGACGGTCGTCACGGCGTACGGCAACGGCTGGCGGCAGGTGAAGCTGTACTTCATGTGCGGTCTGCCCACCGAGACCGACGAGGACGTCCTCGAGATCGCGCACATGGCGCACGAGGTGATCCGGGCCGGCCGTGAGGCCGCCGGCACCAAGGACATCCGCTGCACGGTGTCGATCGGCGGTTTCGTGCCGAAGCCGCACACGCCGTTCCAGTGGGCGCCGATGGAGCGTCCCGAGGTCATCGACGCCCGGCTCAAGATGCTCAAGAACGAGATCAACAGCGACCGGTCGCTGGGCCGCGCCATCGGTTTCCGCTATCACGACGGCGAGCCGTCGCTGATCGAGGGCCTGCTCTCCCGCGGTGACCGCCGGATCGGTCAGGTCATCCGCCGGGTCTGGGAGAAGGGCGGCCGTTTCGACGGCTGGTCCGAGCACTTCTCCTACTCCCGCTGGGTCGAGGCCTGCGACGAGGTGCTTCCGCAGTTCGGGGTCGACCTGGACTGGTTCACCGTCCGTGAGCGTGAGGAGCAGGAGGTCCTGCCCTGGGACCACCTGGACTCCGGTCTCGACAAGGACTGGCTCTGGCAGGACTGGCAGGACTCCGTCGGCGAGTTCGAGCAGGACGACTGCCGCTGGACCCCGTGCTTCGACTGCGGCGTCTGCCCGTCGATGGACACCGAGATCCAGATCGGCCCCACCGGCAAGAAGCTGCTGCCCCTGACCCCCGTCAACAACCTCCGGGTTCCCGCTTAGGAGAAGGACCATTCCCCCGAAGAACCAGCCCGTGGGCGGTCAGGCCCCGGTCGTGCAGCGGATCCGCCTTCGCTATGCGAAGCGCGGACCGCTGCGTTTCACCTCACACCGGGACTTCGCCCGCGCCTTCGAACGTGCCCTGCGACGCGCCAGGGTGCCCATCGCCTTCTCGCAGGGATTCACCCCACACCCCAAGATTTCGTACGCCAGCGCGGCGCCCACCGGCGTCGGCAGCGAGGCGGAGTACCTGGAGATCGGTCTGCAGGCCGTGACCGATCCGGATCAGCTGCGGCTGGCCCTGGACGCCGCACTGTCGCCGGGACTCGACATCCTCGACGCCGTGGTCGCCGGTGAGGGAAGTCTCGCCGACCGGATCGACGCGTCGTACTGGCGTATCGAGTTGCCCGACGTCGAGCCCGCGTTGGCGAGCAAGGCGGTCACCGCGTTCCTGGATTCCCCGGAAGTCCTGGTGGAACGCATGACCAAGCAGGGCCGCCGGTCGTTCGACGCGCGCGGGGCGGTCGTCCGGTGCACGGCCGTGGGAGAGGCGGACCTACCTTCCGGGGCCATGGGAGTACCGTGTGCGATAATCGACCTTGTCGTACGGCAGGTGCAACCAGCCGTGCGGCCCGATGACGTCCTCTCCGGCCTGCGCGTGGTGGCCGGCCTGGAGCCGCCGGTGCCCCCACGGGTGACCCGGCTGGCCCAGGGCACACTCACCGCGCAGGGGGAGATCGTCGATCCGTTGGACACGGATCGCGGTGACGTCGGCATCGGAGGACGCTAGCCGGGATCCGGTCGGCGTTCGTTGGCAGACTTCGGAAGCCCGTCCGCGACGGCCGGGCCCGAAACACTTGCAGCGACCCTGCGTGGCAGCGCTTACCCGCGCCCGGGGTCGCGAGAACTGGAGAGCGCCCCATGCTCGATAACGAGCCCCCAGTCAACCTGGGAGATCAGGGCGGTGAACGGGACGGAGTTGCCGCTCCGACCGGAGAAACCGCCGCCGAAAGCACGACCCCGGCACGCCGGACGCGGGCTCCGCGTCGTAAGGCAGTGGCACCTCCGCCGGAGGCTGCCGAGCCGGACACACCCCCGAGTGCAGAGACGTCCGTCACCCCCGACGCGTCCGCGGAACCGGTCGCCCCGGTGAAGAAGGCCACGCGCAGCCGCCGCAAGGTGGCGGCGCCGGCCGCCGACCCGGCCCCGGAGGCTGAAGCCGCCGGTCCCGCTGCGGAGACCGCCGACGCGCCGGTGGCTCCGGTCGCCCCGGTGAAGAAGGCCACGCGCAGCCGCCGCAAGGTGGTTGCGCCGGTCGACGAGCAGCCGGCTCTGATCCCCGCCGAGGTTCCCGAACCGGTCGCGACCGTCCCGGTCGTGGCCGAGGACGACGAACTCACCGCCGAGGACGAGGCCGCCCTGATCGAGGACGCCGCTGTCGAGGCCGCCTCCGCGGCCCGTGCCGCGGGCGTCCCGGTGGCCGGGGTCCTGCCGCTCGACGACGACTTCGTCGAGGAGCAGCCGGCCAAGCCGACCCGTGCCCGCCGCGCCGCCCTTCCCCCCGCGGTGCTCTTCATGCCGCCGGAGGCCACCCAGGCCGAGGCCGCCGCGCCGCCCGCCCGGCGCCGCCGTGGCACCGTCGCGGTGGAGCAGCCGGCCGCCGAGCAGGAGACGCCGGCCGTCGAGCCGGTCGCCGCCGCCGAGCCGGTGGAGACCGTCGCCGAGGAGCCGGCCGAGGGCGTGCGCCGCAGCCGGCGCCGCCGTCGTGGCGCCGCTGAGGAGACTCCCGAGGAGGCGCCGGCCGCCGAGGTCGTGCAGCCGGTCCTCGACGAGACCGACGAGAACGCCGACGACGCCGACGACGCCGAGGACGGCGACGAGAACGACGAGGACGACGAGAACGGTGGCCGCCGCCGCCGTCGCCGGGGTCGCCGTGGCCGTGGCCGGGGCAAGGGCCCGTCCGACGAGGCCGACGACGACACCGATGGCGACGCCGACGGTGAGGCCGACGGCGAGGAGACCGCCGAGGCGTCCGCCGACGACAGCGAGGACGGCGAGGACGAGGAGCCGGAGGGTGTCGACGGTGACGGCGTCACCCGCCGCCGGCGTCGCCGCCGTCGCAAGGGCGCCGGTGGCGAGACCGAGACCGGTGGCATCGAGGACGGCGTGCACACCGTCGTCCGGGTCCGTGAGCCCCGGCGCAGCGACGAGGTGCAGGGTGTCTCCGGCTCGACCCGGCTCGAGGCCAAGCGCCAGCGCCGCCGGGACGGCCGCGAGCAGCGCCGGACCCGTCCGCCGATCCTGAGCGAGTCCGAGTTCCTGGCCCGCCGCGAGGCGGTGGACCGGGTCATGGTGATCCGGCAGAAGGCGGACCGCACCCAGATCGCGGTCCTCGAGGACGGCATCCTGGTCGAGCACTACGTCGCCCGGGCCACCTCCGGCACCATGGTCGGCAACGTCTACCTCGGCAAGGTGCAGAACGTGCTGCCGAGCATGGAGGCCGCGTTCGTCGACGTGGGCCGCGGCCGCAACGCCGTGCTCTACGCCGGTGAGGTCAACTGGGACGCCACCGGGCTGGAGGGCCGGGCCCGCTCGATCGAGCAGGCGCTGCGGTCCGGCGACCCGGTGCTGGTCCAGGTCACCAAGGACCCGATCGGCCACAAGGGCGCCCGGCTGACCAGCCACATCGCGCTCTCCGGCCGGCACCTGGTCTACGTGCCCAACGGCAACGCGTCCGGGATCAGCCGCAAGCTGCCGGACAACGAGCGCAAGCGCCTGCGCGACATCCTCAAGAAGCTGGTGCCGGACGGCGCCGGTGTGATCGTGCGGACCGCCGCCGAGGGCGCCAGCGAGGACGAGCTGGCCCGCGACGTCAAGCGTCTGCAGGCCCAGTGGGAGGACATCCAGGCCCGGGCCGCCGAGGGCAGCGCCCCCAAGGCCCTGTCCGAGGAGCCCGACCTGGTGATCCGGGTGGTCCGGGACCTCTTCAACGAGGACTTCCGCGAGCTGGTCGTGCAGGGCGAGCAGGCGTACGCCGAGGTGGAGAACTACCTCGACTCGGTCTCGCCGGACCTGGTCGAGCGGCTGCGCCGGCACACCGGTGTGCAGGACGCGTTCGCCGAGTGGCGGATCGACGAGCAGATCCTCAAGGCGCTCGACCGCAAGGTCTTCCTGCCCTCCGGTGGTCACCTGGTGATCGACCGGACCGAGGCGATGACCGTGGTCGACGTCAACACCGGCAAGTACACCGGTGCCGGCGGCAACCTCGAGGAGACGGTCACCCGCAACAACCTGGAGGCGGCCGAGGAGATCGTGCGTCAGCTGCGGCTGCGCGACCTCGGTGGCATCGTGGTCATCGACTTCATCGACATGGTGCTGGAGAGCAACCGCGACCTGGTGCTGCGCCGGCTGACCGAGTGTCTGGGCCGGGACCGGACCAAGCACCAGGTCACCGAGATCACCTCGCTGGGTCTGGTGCAGATGACCCGTAAGCGGATCGGTGCGGGCCTGCTCGAGGCGTTCAGCGAGAACTGCGACCACTGCAAGGGCCGCGGCCTGATCATCCACCAGGAGCCGGTGCCGGAGAAGCGGTCCAACGGCAACGGTGGCGGTGCTCCGGCCGGCCAGGTGAAGGCGGTGGCGGCGCCGGTGCGTACCGAGAGCCCGGCACCGCAGCAGCAGGCGCCGGCGGGCAAGCAGCGGCGGCGTCGTGGCGGCGAGAGCGCGCCGGTGGAGCAGCCGGTGGAGCAGCCGGTCGCGGAGACCCCGCTTGCGGAGGCCGTCGAGGCCCCGGCAGTGGTTCCGGTCACCGCCCCGGAGGCGGTGGCTCCGGTCACCGCGCCGGTGCCGGAGGCGGTCGCGCCGGTGGTCGAGGTGACCGCTCCGGTGGTGGAGTCCGGCCCGGTGGCGGAGGTGGCCGCGGTCGCGCAGACGCCGGTCGTGGGTTCCGGCATCGTCCGGCCGATGCGGCAGCCGGCGCTCTCCACGGCGGACGCCGACGACGAGTACGACATCAGCGGCTACGACCTGTCCCGTTACGACACCCCGGCGAGCAACGGCGCCGTGGAGAGCAACGGGACGCCGGAGACCAACGGTGCGCAGTACCCGGCCGACGAGGAGCCGATGCGTCTGGCCGGTGCGGACGACCCGGACGCGGCTGACGAAGAGGATGAGGACGAGGAGCCGGTCGGTGCGGGCACGGGTGCCCGGCGCCGGACCCGGCGGGGCGGAACGCGACGGCGTACGCGTCCCTGACCTGTGACGACGCGACCGGGCAGTTAACTTGAAACAAAGTTAACTGCCCGGTCGCGTCTTCGGTTACCCTCATCGGCATCGATTCCCCCGTCGATCCCGAGGAGACCGGACCATGCGCCGTGCCGCAGCACTTCTCGCCCTGACCCTGGTGGCCGGTTGTTCGAGCGGGGCGCCGGTGGGCGGTCCCGTCCCGGCCACGGGGGAGCCGCCGCGGCCGGCGGTGGCGATCACCCCCGCCCCGGGGGCGTCGAGTGGCCCCGGCCCGGCCCAGGGCGCGGTTCCGGCCCAGGGCGCCACGGGGCAGGGGGATGCGGCCCTGACGCAGGACACCGCGGCCATCTGCGACCAGGCGGACCGCGTCGGTACGGAGTTCGGCACCAGGTTCGCCGCCGACTACCGTGCCCTGGTCGCCGCGGCCGCTCAGGGCGGCCAGGACGAGGAGCAGGCCCGGACGAGGATCTCCCGGACGGTGCAGAACTACTCGTCGGCCCTGCTCGACATGGCACGGCTCGCCGACGACCCGGAGTTGACGAAGGCGTTGTCGGCGGTGGGCGCCCAGGTGACCACACTTCGGGAGGATTTCGCCGCGATCGACGGCGGGAAACTCGCCGCCGTGCACGCCACGCTGGACAAGGCCTGCGGCCAGGAGTAGCCCGGTTTGGGTTCGGGCCCGGCGATGAAGTAGTCTTTCCGACGGCGCCTTTTCGGCGCTTGTTCCGTGCGCGCTCACACAGCGGTCGCCGGATCCCAGCAGTATCCGCCAGCAGCCCTCTCGGCTGCGTAAGTCTCAGGGAGTCCGCGTCGATGTACGCGATCGTCAAGACCGGCGGCAAGCAGTACAAGGTTGCCGAGGGCGACGTGATCGAGGTTGAGAAGCTCGTGGGTCAGCCCGGCGATGCTCTGACCCTGGCCGCGGTGCTCCTCGTCGACGGTGACAACCTGGTGACCGATGCGGCCAAGCTTGCCAGCGTGACGGTGTCCGGCGAGATCGCCGAGCACACCAAGGGTCCGAAGATCCGGATCCACAAGTTCAAGAACAAGACCGGCTACCACAAGCGCCAGGGGCACCGCCAGCCGCTGACCCGCGTCAAGGTTACCGGCATCAAGAGCGGGAAGTAGGGGCAGCCATGGCTCATAAAAAGGGTGCGTCCAGCTCCCGCAACGGGCGCGATTCCGCCGCCCAGCGGCTGGGCGTGAAGCGGTTCGGTGGTCAGCTGGTCAGCGCCGGCGAGATCCTGATCCGTCAGCGCGGCACGAAGTTCCACCCGGGCGACCTGGTCGGCCGTGGCGGCGACGACACGCTGTTCGCGCTTGCCGCGGGCAACGTGCTGTTCGGCACGACGCGCGGTCGCAAGACCGTGAGCATCGTTCCGACCGCGGAGTAAATTTCTTCTCCACAGCGGGCCGTGGACCCTCGGGTCCACGGCCCGCTGTCGCGTTTCCGGACGGGAAGTCCACGCGCCGACCGGACGTCGGGTCAAGGCGGCACTCTCTGCCGAGCTTGGTGCGGCAGCCACCCCACGGGATGGCTGCCGCACCAAGATCCGGGAAGGGGCGATCGTCTGCGGGACCGCAGACGCCGTCGGGCGTGATGTGGGTGAGTGAGGGGCTACCGCCGGGAGCGCGGTGGCACTGTTGAGGGTGCGGCCACCGGCCGCCGATGTGCTTTTCTCGGTTAGGGAGTCTCTGAAGTGACCACGTTCGTCGACCGGGTCGTGCTGCACCTGCAGGCGGGTGACGGCGGGCACGGCTGTGTCTCCGTGCACCGGGAGAAGTTCAAGCCGCTCGGCGGGCCGGACGGCGGCAACGGCGGGCATGGCGGCAGCGTCACGCTGGTCGTCGACCCGCAGCAGCACACGCTGCTCGACTTCCACTTCCACCCGCACATCAAGGCGAGCAACGGTGGCGGCGGTGCCGGGTCGAACCGGGACGGCGCCAACGGCAAGAACCTGGTGTTGAAGGTGCCGAACGGCACCGTCGTGCAGACCCTCGACGGTGAGGTGCTGGCCGACCTGGTCGGCGACGGCACCGAATACGAGGTGGCCCAGGGCGGTCGCGGTGGCCGGGGCAACGCGTCGCTGGCCAACACCCGCCGCAAGGTGCCGGGCTTCGCCGAGTTGGGCGAGCCGGGCGACAACCTGGACGTGGTGCTCGAGCTGAAGAGCGTCGCCGAGGTCGGGCTGGTGGGCTTCCCGTCGGCCGGCAAGTCGTCGCTGATCGCGGTGATGTCCGCGGCCAAGCCGAAGATCGCCGACTACCCGTTCACCACGCTGGTGCCGAACCTCGGCGTGGTGCAGGCCGGCGAGGAGATCTTCACCATCGCCGACGTGCCCGGCCTGATCCCGGGCGCGGCCACCGGCAAGGGCCTGGGCATGCAGTTCCTGCGGCACATCGAGCGCACCTCCGTACTGGTGCACGTGCTGGACGCGGCGGCGCCGGAGATCGAGCGGGACCCGCTGGCCGACCTGGACGCGATCGAGGCGGAGCTGGCGGCGTACGGGGGCCTGGAGGACCGGCCCCGCATCGTGGTGCTCAACAAGGTCGACATCCCGGACGGACGGGACCTGGCCGAGATGGTCCGCCCCGATCTGGAGGCCCGTGGTTACCGGGTGTTCGAGATCAGCGCGATGACCCGTGAGGGTCTCAAGGAGTTCACCTACGCGCTCGCCGCCCTGGTCAAGGAGTACCGCCTGGCCAAGCCGGTGGAGGAGCCGACCCGGGTCGTGCTGCGGCCGCGGGCCGTCGACGACAGCGGATTCACCCTGGAGCAGGACGAGGACGGCGTCTTCGTCATCCGCGGCCCCAAGGTCGAGCGTTGGGTGCGGCAGACCAACTTCGACAACGAGGAGGCCGTCGGTTACCTGGCCGACCGCTTGGACCGGCTCGGTGTCGAGACGGCGCTGGCCAAGAAGGGCGCCCAGCCCGGCGACCCGGTGCGGATCGGCGAGCGGGAGTTCGACTGGCAGCCCAACGCCGGCGACTACGTCTCCGGTCCGCGTGGCACGGACACCCGTCTGCAGGAGGCCAACCCCCGGGCCGGTGCCGCGGAGCGTCTCGCCGCTCGCAAGGCCCGCCGGGTCCGCAGCGAGGACGAGATGGTCCACATGGCAGCGGACGGCACCGTCAGTAACGTGTCGAACTCGAAACTCCCCGTGCTTGTTACCGACGAGGACGACGACGAGGACACCGACGAATAGTGCACCGTCCAGATCACCGCAACCCTCCAGAAATGGTCGTCACCTAGAGTCACGTTCGTGCTGATTGAGTACCGCTCCTCCCTTGATCCCGAATTGGCCGCCCTCGTCACCTTCCAGAACCGGGAGTTGACGGAGGCCGGCCTCGGGACGGGAAGCCGGATGTTCCGGCCGCAGGACGACGTCGAACACCTGATCGGTGTGGTGAACGGTCGTGCTGTGGCCTGCGGCGCGTGGCGGGCTCTGGAGGACGGTGTCGCCGAGTTCCAGCGGATGTACGTACGGCCGGCGTACCGCGGTCGCGGCCTGGCCCGCCAGATGATCGTCGCGATCGAGGAGGAGGCGCTCGCCGCGGAACGCCCGGTCGTCCGCCTGGAGACCTGGAGTTTCCTGCCCGCGGCGATCGCCCTCTACCAGTCGTCGGGATACCGGCGGATCCCCGTCGCCGGGGCGTACGCCGGTGATCCGCGCCGTGTCCGCTTCGAGAAGCGCCTGCCCGCTCTGGTGTTCTGACGAGGCGGGTGCGCCCCGTGCCGGGGTGGTCGGCGGCGGCGTTTCGCGAACGATCGGTTGTGATTCTCACGTCCGTGGCGCGTGCCTGCACTGATGCCACTCCCCGGCGGGCATGATGGTCGTCATGCCGACCCTGACCCGTGCCGAGGCCGCCGAGCGAGCGTCCACCGTCGACGTCGACGAGTACCAGGTGGATCTCGATGTCACCGGGGACGGTGACACGTTCCGGTCCCGGACCGTGGTGCGTTTCCGTTCCCGGGCCGGCGCCGCGACATTCCTGGAGTTCGAGCCGGTCGAGGTCACCTCGATGACGCTGAACGGCGTGCCGGTGCCGGCCGCCGCGGCCACCGGCGACCGGCTGGCCCTGACCGGCCTCGCCGCGACGAACGAGCTGGTCGTCGACGCCGTGATGCGCTACTCCAACAACGGCGAGGGCCTGCACAGGTACATCGACCCGGCAGACGGCAACGTCTACCTCTACCAGCACCTGTTCATCAACAACGGCGGCCGGGTGCTGCCCTGCTTCGACCAGCCGGACCTGAAGGCGTCGTTCCGGGTGAGCGTCACCGCCCCGGCCGACTGGACCGTCGCCACCAACGGTGAGCTGGTCTCCCGCGACGGCGGGCGCTGGGAGTTCGGCGCCACCGAGCGGATCTCCACCTATCTGGCCACCCTGATCGCCGGCCGCTACCACGTGGTGCGCGACGAGCACGACGGCATCGCGCTCGCCCTGTACGCCCGGGCCACGCTCGCCGGCCACCTGGACACCGAGGCGCCGGAGATCTTCGAGATCACCAAGCAGTGCCTGGACCGGTTCCACGAGATGTTCGACATCCGCTACCCGTTCGGCCACTACCAGCAGGCGTTCGCCCCCGAGTTCAACTTCGGCGCGATGGAGTACCCCGGCCTGGTGGTGTTCCGCGACGAGTTCATCCCGCGCTCGGCGATCACCGAGAGCGAACGCGAGCACCGGGCCAACGTGATCGCCCACGAGATGGCCCACCAGTGGTTCGGCGACCTGGTCACGATGGCCTGGTGGGACGACCTGTGGCTGAACGAGTCGTTCGCGGAGTACCTCGGGGCCCGGGTCACCGCCGAGGCCACCCGGTACCGCGGCACGTGGACCACGTTCGCGATGCACCGCAAGGCGTGGGGCCTGCGGTCCGACCAGCGGCCGTCCACCCATCCGGTCGCCCCGGACGAGGTGACCGACACCGACGAGGCTCTGATGAACTTCGACGGCATCTCGTACGCGAAGGGCGCCGCCGTCCTCAAGCAACTGGTCGCCTGGCTGGGCGACGAGGCCTTCCTCGCCGGCCTGAACGCGCACTTCGACGCGCACGCCTTCGGCAACGCCACCCTGGCCGACCTGCTGGGCGCGCTCTCCACGGCCAGCGGCCGCGACCTGTCCGGCTGGGCCGAGGTGTGGCTGCGCCGCGCCCAGGTCAACACGCTGCGGGTCGAGGTCACCCGGAACGGCCCGGACTACGCCGAGGTCGCCGTGGTGCAGACCGCGCCCGAGGGCTTCCCGACGCTGCGCCCGCACCACATCGGCATCGGCCTGTACGACAAGGGCGCCGGCGGTGTGGTCCGGCGGCGCCTGATCGAGGTGGAGCTGGCGGCGACCGGGCGGACCGTGATCGCCGAGCTGTCCGGGGAACCGGCGGCCGACCTCCTGCTGCTCGACGACGGCGATCAGACGTACGCGAAGATCCGCCTCGACCCGGACTCCGCCGCGGCCGTGCCCCAGCTCCTGCCCCTGCTCGACGACTCGCTGGCCCGCGCGGTGATCTGGGCGTCGACCCTGGACGCCGTGGTCGACGGCGAACGCCCGGTCGACGAACTGGTCACACTGGTGCTGACCGCCCTGCCTGCGGAGACCGAGGTGGTCGTCGTCGAGGACGTGCTGCGGGCCACCCGCGGTCTGGTCGACCGGTACGCGACCCCGGCCGCCCGCCCCGCCGCACTGGAACTGCTGGCCCAGGCCACCGACCGGCTGCTCGCCGCGGCGGCGCCCGGCGACTCCCGGCAGCTGGCGGCGGCCCGCGGCCTGATCGGCGCGACCGTCGACACCGCCCGCCTGCACGGCTGGCTGGCCGGCGAGGACGTGCCGTCCGGTCTGGCCGTCGACGAGGACCTGCGCTGGCTGATCATCTATCGGCTGGCGGTGCTCGGCGCGGCCGGGCACGACACCGTGGACGCCGAGCTGGACCGGGACCGCAGCGCCTCCGGCGAACAGTGGGCCGCCCGCTGCCGGGCCGCCCTGCCGGACGCCGAGGCCAAGGCGGCGGCCTGGTCGGCGGTGGTCGGCGACGCCTCGCTGTCGAACCGGCTGGCCGAGCTCACCGCGGCCGGCTTCTGGCAGCCGGAACAGCGGGAGCTGCTGGAGCCGTACGTGGAGCGCTACTTCGCCGAGATGCCGGCGATGATGCGGATCCGCAGCGGGATGAGCGCGGAGAAGACGGCCGGGGCGGCGTACCCGGACGTGGCGGTCTCCGAACGCACCCGCGAGCTGGCCGCCGGGCTGCTCGCCGACCCGCGGGCCAACGCGATCCTGCGCCGGGTGGTGCAGGACGCCGACGACGACATGCGGCGGGCACTGGTCTCCCGGGCCTGACCGATCCGGCGTTCCCCTCCCTGCGACCTCGTGGCCCTCGTAGCCTGAGGTCACGGGGCGGGGAGGGCGCGTGGAGTGGTCCGAGGAGTTGTCCAGCGGTCTGCTGCAGGCCGCGCCGGACGCCATCCTGGTTCTGGACGGCCCCCGGATCCTGCTGGTCAACGACCGGGCCGCGCGGATGTACGGCTGGCCCCGCGACGACCTGGTCGGACAGTCGGTGGAGGTGCTGCTGACCGCCGAGGCGAAGGCGATCTACCCGGAACGCCGCCGGATGATCGAGGAGGGTCCGCCGGGCTCGATCGGCACGGTGGTCACCACCCTGCGGCGCCGGGACGGTTCGGAGTTCCCGGTCGAGTCGTCCACGACCGTGGTGGAGACCCCGCAGGGCCGCCTGACCATCTCGGTGGTCCGTGACCTCACCGAACGGATCCGCGCCGAGCAGGAGCAGGCCCGGCTGCGCGCCGAGGCGCAGGCCCACCGCAGTCAGCGGTTGGAGAGCCTGGGTCAGCTCGCCGGCGGCATCGCCCACGACTTCAACAACATGCTCGGCGTGATCCTCAACTACGCGAGTTTCGTGGTGGAGGAGGCGCAGTCCGGCCGCCCCGACCCCGCGCTGATCATCGCGGACGCGGAGCAGGTCATCCAGGCCGGCAACCGGGGCACCGCCCTCACCCATCAGCTGCTCGCCTTCGCCCGGCGCGAGGTGGTACGCCCGCAGCCGCTGGACCTGAACGCGCTGATCAGCGGGGCGCAGGAGTTGTTGCGGCGTACCATCGGCGACCACCTCACCCTGGTCTTCCGCCCCGGCGGCGACCTGCCGCTGGTGACCTGCGACCCCCACCAGATCGAGCAGATGCTGGTCATCCTGGCGTTGAACGCCCGGGACGCGATGCCCTCCGCCGGTGAGCTGGCCATCGACACCGACTGTCACGAGGAGCGGGTCCGGCTGCGGGTGGCCGACACCGGCCGGGGCATGCCGGAGGACGTCCGGGACCGCGCCTTCGAGCCGTTCTTCACGACCAAGGGCAGCGCCGAGGGCACCGGGCTCGGCCTGGCCACCGTCTACGGCATCGTCACCCAGGCCGGCGGCGAGGTGAGCATCGCCAGCGAGGTCGGCCGGGGCACCACGGTCACCGTGCTGCTGCCGCCGGGGGCCGGGGCCGAGGCGTACGCCGCGACGGAGAAGCCGGTCACCACGGGCGGGTGCGGCGAGACGCTGCTGGTGGTGGAGGACGAGGTCGCGTTGCGCGAGGTCACCGGGCGGATCCTGACCGCGGCCGGGTACCGGGTGCTGAGCGCGGAGAGCGGACCGCAGGCCCTGGAGCTGGTGGCCGGCCACGACGGGGTGATCGACCTGCTGGTCAGCGACGTGGTGATGCCCGGGATGCTGGGCAAGGAGCTGGCCGAACGCCTGGTCGAGGCCCGTCCCGGCACCCGGGTCCTGTTCATGTCCGGGTACGCCCAGCCGGTCCTGGCCTCCGAGGGAACCCTCGACGAGGGTGTCGCCCTCCTGGAGAAGCCCTTCACCGCGAAAGACCTGCTGACGGCCGTTCGCCGCCGTCTAGACGGTTGATCTCCATCCGGCCGCCCCGCCCACCGTCCCTGATCGGAACAAAAGATATTCTCCTTCGATGGCCGGGCGTCGCGTAGGAATCATGGGTGGGACCTTCGACCCCATCCATCACGGGCACCTGGTCGCGGCCAGCGAGGTCCAGGCCCGCTTCGACCTCGACGAGGTCATGTTCGTCCCGACCGGCCAGCCGTACGAGAAGGGCCGCGTCTCCCCGGCCGAGGACCGCTACCTGATGACGGTCGTCGCGACCGCCTCCAACCCGCGCTTCCACGTCAGCCGCGCCGACATCGACCGGGACGGCCCCACCTACACCGTCGACACGCTGCGCGACATGCGTGCCGTCTACGGCCAATCCGCCGAGCTGTACTTCATCACCGGCGCCGACGCCCTCTCCCGGATCCTGTCGTGGAAGGACGCGCTGACCATGCTCGGCCTGGCGCACTTCATCGGCGTGACCCGTCCCGGCTTCGAACTCTCCGGCGAACACCTGCCGCCGGACAGCGTGACGCTCGTCGAGGTGCCGGCGATGGCCATCTCCTCGAGTGACTGCCGCAGCCGGGTCGCCCGGGGCCTGCCGGTCTGGTACCTGGTGCCGGACGGTGTCGTGCAATACATCAACAAGCGCGGCCTGTATCGGGACTCGGGACTTCCCGGGACGGTGTGAGACTCTTGAAGCTCATGAAACCCGACCGAGGGGACTCTTTTGCCCGTCACCGAACGCGCTCTTGAACTCGCGACGGCAGCCGCTCAGGCCGCCGCCGACAAGAAGGCGCAGGACATCTCCATCATCGACGTCGGCGAGCAGCTCTACATTACCGACGCGTTCGTGCTCGCCTCCGCGGCCAACGAGCGTCAGGTGGTCGCGATCGTGGACGCCATCGAGGAAGCACTCCTCAACCTTCCGGAGAAGGCGAAGCCGGAGCGTCGCGAGGGCCTGCAGCAGGGCCGCTGGGTGCTGCTGGACTACGTCGACATCGTGGTCCACGTGCAGCACACCGAGGAACGCGAGTTCTACGCCCTGGACCGTCTGTGGAAGGACTGCCCGATCGTCCCGTTCGTCGACCGGGACATGGTCGAGGCCGGTGCTGCCGGCACCGAGGCACCGTGACCCGTCTCATCGTCTGGCGGCACGGCAACACCGACTGGAACGCGGTCGGCCGTTTTCAGGGGCAGACCGACATCGGGCTCAACGACCGGGGCCGGCGGCAGGCCGCCGAGGCCGCCGCGCTGCTGGCCCGGAAGAAACCGGATGCGCTGGTCTCCAGCGACCTGAGCCGGGCCGCGGACACCGCGGCCGCGCTCGCGGCGCTGACCGGTCTCACCGTGCGCCACGACGAACGCCTCCGGGAACGCTCCTTCGGCCGCTGGCAGGGCCTGACCGCCCAGGAGGTGGCCGAGCAGAGCCCGGAGGAGTACTCCCTGTGGAAAGCCGGCCGGGAGGTCGTCGGCGTCGACGTGGAGAGCGCCGACGACCTGAGCAAACGGGTGTCCGAGGGGCTGCAGGACGCGGCCCGGCAGGCACCGGGCGGGACGATCGTCGTCGCCACGCACGGCGGCGCCGCCCGGTACGGCGTCGCCCAGCTGCTGGGCTGGCCGGCCGAGCAGGTGCGGACTCTGCGCGGTCTGCAGAACTGCCACTGGGTGGAGCTCACCCATGACGCGGTCCGTGGCTGGCAGCTCTCGGCGTACAACGTGGGTGTGGTCGGGGACAAGGCGGTCCCGCCCTCGATCTGACGGCGGGGCACGGCCGGGGGAACCGGCGAGCCTCCGGTAGCGTCCAAGCATCATGTTGATCCGTCGAACCGTTGCCCCCGCGGCGCTGCTCCTCGCGATGCTCGCCGCCGGTTGCGCGAACAACACCAGTGACAGCACCGATGCCGGCGCCCCCGCGCCGGCCTCGTCCTCCGCCGGGATCCCGGAGAGCACCACCGTGCAGCCCTCCGGCTCGGCACCCGCCGACGCGAAGACCATCACCGGCACGGTCACCGCGGGTGTGGAGCCCGGCTGCCTGCTCCTCAAGGACGCCACCGGCGATCATCTGCTGGTCGCCAAGGACCAGACCCTGACCGCCTCGCTCACCGTGGGCACCCAGGTCACCGTGGTCGGCGTGCCCGAGCCGGGCATGATGAGCACCTGCATGCAGGGCGAGCCGTTCCGGGTCCTCTCCGTGGCCGCGAACTGAACCGGGCCTGAATCAAGTACCTTGCCTGCATGGCCATAGCGGTCGTCACCGACTCCACCGCCTATCTCCCCGCCGAGCTGAACGGCACCTACGACCTGACGGTCGTGCCCCTCACCGTGGTCGTCAACGGCTGGGACGGGCTGGAGGGCCTGGAGATCTCCCCGGCCGAGGTGGCCCGTGCGCTGGGGGAACGCCGGGCCGTCGTCAGCACCTCCCGGCCCGCGCCGTCCCAGTTCGCCGAGGTCTACCGCCGGTTGCTGGACGAGGGCGCCGACGGTGTGGTCTCGGTGCACCTGTCCGCCAAGCTGTCCGGCACGTTCGAGGCCGCCCGACTGGCCGCCGCCGAGGTGGGCGACCGGGTGCGGGTGGTGGACAGCGGCACCGCGGCGATGGGGCTGGGCTTCCCGGCCCTGGCCGCGTCGGCGGCCGCCCGCGCCGGTGCGGACCTGGAGCAGGTCACCGCCGCGGCGATCGAGCACGCCGCCCGGGTGAGCACCCTCTTCTACGTCGACACCCTGGAGTTCCTGCGCCGGGGCGGCCGGATCGGTGCGGCGTCCGCGCTGCTCGGCACGGCCCTGGCGGTCAAGCCGATCCTGCACGTGCTGGGCGGTGCCGTGGTGGTGCGCGACAAGGTGCGCACCGCCGGGCGGGCGCTGACCCGGCTGGTCGACCTCGCGGTGGAGGCGGCCGGCGACGGCGAGGCCGACATCGCCGTGCATCACCTGCGCACCCCGGAACGTGCGGCGGCCCTGGTCGAGGCGGTCAGCATGCGTCTCGGTGACCGCCTGCGCGACTGCTATCTGACCGAGGTGGGCGCCGTGGTC
Organism: Actinoplanes sp. NBRC 101535; assembly: GCF_030269225.1. NCBI lineage: Bacteria > Bacillati > Actinomycetota > Actinomycetes > Micromonosporales > Micromonosporaceae > Actinoplanes > Actinoplanes sp. NBRC 101535. The sequence continues at coordinate 42,629 of NZ_BSSY01000003.1, forward strand.
GCGGCACACACCGGACCCGGTCTGGCCGGCGTCGTGGTCCATCGCCGCTGATTCTCCGGTACGCGTCGATGTCCGGCACACGTCAACCTGCGCTGGTGGCCACCGCCAGTCCGGTGCCGGTGACCACCGCGGCGATGTCACCCCGCTCGTCGGTGCGTAACACCCGCGCGCCGTCCCGTGCCAGCCGGGCCAGCAGCGACGCGTTCGGATGACCGTAGTCGTTGTCCGGCCCGACCGACACCAGCGCCACCGCCGGATCCACCGCGTCCAGCAACGCCGGGGCCTGCAGCGCGCTCCCGTGGTGGGCCACCTTCAGCACGTCCGCCCGTAGCGCCGCCGGTCCCAGCCGGTCGAGGAGGTCCTGCTGCTGCTCGGTCTCCGCGTCGCCGGGCAGCAGCACGGTCCGCCCGCCGGTCACCGCCCGCAGGATCAGGGAGTTGTTGTTCGGGTCCGAGTTGGTCCCGCGCATCGCGTCGATCGGCCCGAGCACGTCCAGTCGCAGACCACCCGCCGCGTACGACCAGCCCGGCCCGGCGAGCCGCAGCAACGTCCCGGCGGCGCGGGCCGCCCGCTCGACCCGGGCCCGCCCGCCGGCCGGCTCCGGCCAGTCCGGCCCGATCACCGCGGCCACGTCGCGTCCCCGGAACACGCCGTCGATCCCGCCGATGTGGTCGGCGTGGTAGTGACTGATCGCCAGCACCGCCACCCGGGTCACGGCGAGCCGGCGCAGACAGCGGTCCACCGGATCCGGCTCCGGTCCGGCGTCCACCACCACCGCCCCGGCCGGCCCGCCCGGCAGCACCACGGCGTCACCCTGTCCGACCTGGCAGACGACGACGAGCCAGCCGGGAGGCGGCCAGCCCGATGCGAGAAGGCGTACCGGGAGGGCACCCAGCATCGCGCCCAGCGCGACCACCACGGTGAGCCTGCGCACCACCGGCCGGTGGGCCGCGACCAGCAGACCGATGGTGACGACCGCCAGCAGCAGGCCGCCGAGCACCCCACCGGGCCAGGGCAGCGCCCCGGCCGGCACCCGGGCACCGGCCCGGGCCACCAGGACCAGCCACTCGGCCGGCCAGTGCGCCAGCCAGGCGGCGAACTCGGCGCCCGCCGGCCACACCGGTGAGAGCACCGCCGCGGCCACCCCGAGCAGCGTGGCGGGGGCGATGGCCGGCACCGCGACCAGGTTGGCCGGCACCGCGATCAGACTGACCGTCGCCGAGATGGCGGCCACCACGGGACCGCAGGCCACCTGGGCCGCTGCCGGCACGGCCAGGGCCTCGGCGGCGCCGGACGGCCAGCCCCGGCGGCGCAGCGCGTCCCGCCAGCGCGGCGCCAGCAGCAGGAGCCCGGCGGTGGCCAGCACGGAGAGCGCGAACCCGGCGTCCGCGGCGAGTTCCGGGTCGATCAGCAGGAGCACCGAGGCCGCGGCGGCCAGTGCGGGAACCGCGGCCCGGGGCCGTCCCGCGGCCAGGCCCAGGAGACCGACCGCACCCATCGCCGCGGCACGCACCACGCTCGGCGAGGGACGCGCGAGGATCACGAACCCGGCCAGCGCGACGGCACAGAGAACGGCGGAGAGCAGCGGCCCGGCGCGGGCCCGCCGCACCACGAACAGCACCACGCCGAGGACGATCGCCACGTTGGTGCCGGAGACCGCCACCAGGTGGGTCATGCCGGTGGCCCGGAAGTCCTCGGCGAGCGCCGGGTCGAGACGGCTGACGTCCCCGACCACCAGGCCCGGCAGGAGACCGCCGGAACCGTCGGGCAGCGGCTCACAGGCGCGTTGCAGGCCGTCTCGCAGGACGCCGGCGGCCCGCTGCACCCGGGACGGTTTCTTCGTCGGTACGGGTGGTCTCCGCACGGAGAGGACCGCGGCGCGCAGATCGCCGGGGCGGGGCGCCCCGAGCCGACCGGACGCGGTGACGTGCTGGCCGGGCAGCAGATCACGCCAGCCCGGATCGGTGCCGAGCACCAGCGCCCGGGCCGACAGACGGACCGGTGCGGCGTCCTCGGGCCGGACCGCCCGCAACTCCACCGACACCAGGTAGGTGGGTGGTCCGGCCGCGGCCGGCAGCAGCTGGGGATCGTCCTGGACGACGAGATCCGCCTCGACGGTGGCGCCCGCCGTCACCAGTGCCACCAGCGGTTGCGCCTCGCGGACCGAGACCCGTGCCGCGGTCGCCACCGCCCCGCACCCGATGCCCAGCGCGACCGCGATCACGATGCCGGGCAGTGGTTTCCGGATCAGCCCGAGCAGCGCGACGACCAGCCCGGCCGCGGCGAGGACGAGGCCCGCGGTCGCGGACAGGCGCAGGGCGGCCAGCGCGGCCGCCCAGAGCCCGGCGGTGAAACCGGCCAGCCGCAGGTCCGGCGTCATCAGACCGTCACCAGGTCCTTGAGCTGCTCGAACCGGGCATCCCCGATGCCGTCCACCTTGCGCAGGTCAGCGACCGCCCGGAAACCGCCCTGCGCGTCCCGGGCGTCGAGGATCCGCTGCGCCAGCACCGGGCCGACCCCGGGCAGCCCGTCGAGGTCGGCCGCCGTCGCCGTGTTCAGGTTGACCAGCCCGCCGGTGACCGCCCCGCCCGGGCCGGCCACCGGTGGCGCGACGCTCACCACGATCCCGACCGCGATCAGCTCGCCGTCGACCACCTTGCGGGCCAGGTTCAGCGGGCCCACGTCCACGCCCGGCTCCGCCCCGCCCGCCGCCTCCAGCGCGTCGGCGACCCGGGCGCCCACCGCCAGCCGCACCAGGCCGGGACGGCGGACCCGGCCGCTGACCGCCACCACGACCGCCTCGGCGGAGACGGCGGAGGCCGGGGCGGTCGTGGTGGTGACGGAGACGTCCGGCACCGGCTCCACCCGGGGCCGGGACCGCCACGCCAGGAACCCGGCGACGGCGACGACCAGCACGGCCACCGCCGCCAGCGCCCGGACCCCCGGCCGCCCCGGGTCGAACGCCCGGACCCACCCGCCGACCGGCCCCGGTGCCGGTGGGGTCTCCGCCGCCGACCAGGACGGGACGATGTCCGACCACTCCAGCGGCCCGTCCCCGGCCACCGGTTCGGGCACCGACTCGGGTCGCGCCGGTGGCCCGGCCAGGACCGCCCGCAGCCGAGCCGCCGCGGCCTCCCCGTTATCCTTCGCCTCTCGCACGGCCCCGACCGTAGGAACTCCCCGGTCGCCCTGCCCGGGCCCTTGTGGACGACCTCGCACTGTGGACAAGGACGAATCTATGGAAGACGCCCTGACCAGGGCCGTTATCCGGCTCCGCGCCGCCGGCTGCGTCTTCGCCGAGGAGGAGGCGGCGATCCTGCGGGAAGCAGCCCCCACCGAGGCCGTCCTGGACGACCTGGTGGAGCGACGGGCCGCGGGGGAGCCACTCGAACAGGTGGTGGGCCATGCCGATTTCTGCGGTCTGCGGGTCCACCTGCGCCCGGGTGTGTTCGTCCCCCGGGTTCGCAGCGCCCTGCTGGTCCGCCTGGCGGTGGAGGCGGCGAAGCCCGGGGCGGTGCTGGTCGACCTCTGCTGCGGCTCGGGTGCCCTCGGTCTCGCCGCACGGCGCTCCGTGGACGTCACGCTGCACGGCGCCGACCTCGACCCGGTCGCCGTCGACTGCGCCCGGGACAACTACCGGCGCCACGGGCTCGATCCCGGCGACGTCCACCGGGGTGACCTCTACACCGCCCTGCCCGGCGCGCTCCGGGGCACCGTGGACGTTCTGATCGCCAACGTGCCGTACGTCGCGACCCGGCACATCCCCTTTCTGCCCGCCGAGGCCCGCGACCACGAACCCCGCGAGGCCCTGGACGGCGGCGCCGACGGGCTCGACCTCTTCCGCCGGGTGGCCGCCGGAGCACCGGACTGGCTCGCCCCCGGTGGCCTGCTGCTATCCGAGATCACCGAGGCCCAGGAGGAGACCGCGGTCCGGATCGTCACCGGGAACGGATTGACGGCCACGGTGCTCCAGGACGATGATCTCGACGCCCGCGCGATCGTCACGCGGCGCACCCACCCTTGACCCCGAGGACGAAGTGGGCCTGATGCGACGACGGATCGCCCGCGCCCGGCTGGCCGCCCAGGTCATCCGGCGACTACGCCGTGCCGGGGTGCCGGACGCCCGCTACCACGCGCGTACCTTCGAGATCCACTTCACGGTCCCGGGCGACGACGAGCCGACGATCCTGCAACTGGCGCCCCTGCTGGCCGAGCGGGGCCGGCGGGGACGGTCCCGGCGTCGGATCCTCGACGAGTTCGTTGCGGGGCTCCTGCACTCGCCGGAACTGCCCGCCGACTGGGCGGACGCGGCACCGCTGCTGCGGCCGGTGCTGCGCGGCGCCGCGCCGGGGGAGCCGCTGCACCGGCCGGTGCTGCCGTTCCTGTCCGAGTTCGTCGTCGCCGACAGCCCGGAGACGATCACCTACGTGACCCGGGCCCAGCTGGAGACCTGGTCGGTGTCGTCCGCGACGGTCTTCGAAACGGCACGGTCGCAACTGACCGGCGCGGTCCTGCACGGCACGGCGACCGGGCCGGTGGTGGTGCGGTTCGTCGACGACGGGAACGCGTACTGGACCTCTCACCTGTTGCTGCAGGGCTGGCTGGCGCGGCTGTCCGGGCAGGTCGGCGGTGTGCCGGTGGCGTTCGTGCCGGAGCGGGGCACGCTGCTGGTGGCCGCGGACGGCAGCGATCATCTGCCCGGACTGTTCGCCCAGTCCGAGGCGGTCTTCCTGACCTCACCGGCGGCGCTCTCCCCGATGGCCTACGTCAGCGACGAGAACGGTTGCACGATCCCGTACCCCGCGCCGCCCGGCCATCCGCTGCACCAGACGGTGCGGCGGGCCGAGCGGGTGCTCGCGGTCCAGGAATACGCCCGCCAGGCCGCCGCGTCCCCGGAACCCCTGCCGCCGCTGTTGCTGCGGGACGCGGATCCGGCGGGCTGGACCACCCGGGCGATCTGGGAGCACGACGGTCCCGCGTTGCTGCCGGAAGCGGACGAGGTCCAGCTGGGGGACCGGGTGGTGCCCTGGGCGAGTCTCGCCCCTCATCTGACGCGCGCGGAAGACTCTGGTCCGCCGCGCTGGGTGGGCCGGTCCTGGTCGCTGTGAAGATCTTTGCGGGGGTACGCCGTAAGCGGTGGTCCCGGTGATCTCCCTCTCCTCCGCGCGCTCCCGTCACTCCGGGGAGCACTGTCTTGTCGGGAGGGGACACGCCCGGGTGGGGGATGCGTTTTGCGCGGACAAGCGGTCCGATTGTGGTCGATAAGGGACGAAAAGGCATCCATGCATTTGACCTGAGCAACCGACTGTACGACCGCCGAGGCATCTTCGTCCGCCGATATGTCTGGTTTCGCATTCGGTGATCGGTGCCCTGCGCGCAGGAGTGAGCCGTGCGGTCCTGTCGGTGCACCGTGCGACGATGTTGCACGTGAATGCCGCGCCGCCCCCCTCGCTGCTGCTCGTCCAAGGCGATGAGGAGCTGCTCGCCGCCCGCGCCGTCACCACGGCCGTCGAGCAGGCGCGCGCCGCCGACCCCGGCGCCGACGTCCGGGAATACGAGGCCGGCTCGCTCGCCGCCGGTGAAGTGGCCGAGATGCTGAGCCCGTCCCTGTTCGGCGGGCGGCGGGTGCTGGTCGTGCGCAGCGGGCAGGACGCCCGCAAGGACCTCACCGCAGCCCTCCTCGCCTATGCGAAGAACCCCGACCCTGACGTCACCCTGATCGTCACCCACCTCGGCGGCGCCAAGGGCAAGGCGTTCGCCGACGGCCTGCGCTCCGCCGGCGCCACCGTCGTCACCGCCGCCAAGATGAAAGGCGACCGGGAACGCATCGGGTTCGTCCGCGACGAATTCCGCCGCAACGGGGCCCGCTGCGACGAGGCCGCCGCGTCCGCCCTGCTCGCCTCGGTCGGCAACGACCTGCGGGAGATCGCCGCCGCCTGCTCACAGCTGCTCGCCGACACCGACGGCACCATCACCGAGGCGGTCGTCGCCCGCTACTACAAGGGCCGGGCCGAGGTCAGCGGCTTCACCGTTGCCGACGCCGCAGTGGTCGGCGACCTGCCCGGAGCACTCGAGGCGCTGCGCTGGGCCCTGCACATCGGCGTCGACCCGGTGCCGATCGCGGACGCGCTCGCCGACGGTGTCCGGACCGTGGCCCGGGTGGCGTCCGCGGGCCGCGGCAACCCGTACCAACTGGCCGGCACCCTCGGCATGCCGGCGTGGAAGATCCAGCGCGCCCAGGAACGCAGCCGCGGCTGGACCCCCGACGGCCTGATCACCGCGATGCGAGCCGCCGCCGACTGCAACGCCGCGGTCAAGGGCGGCGCCGAGGACCGCGGCTTCGCCCTCGAACAGGCGGTCTTCGCGGTTGCCGCGGCCCGCCGGGAAGGCGGCTCCCGATGACCCGGACGGTCCGATCGAGTCGCGCCGAGTCGGCCTACCAGCCGCTCTACGCCCGCACGCTGCGACTGCGCCACCTGGCCCCGAGCGGCCTGCTCTGCTTCGTCTTCCTCGAGGGCACGATCGTCCTCGGCATCCTCCTGGCCCTCGCCGAGCTGGTCAGCTGGTGGGGCGTCCTGGTTCTGCCGATCACGGTGGCCCTGATGGTTAAGTTCAACGACATGGTCGCCGGTTCGCTGACCCGCCGCTACGCGCAGACGGCGTCGGCCCGTGCCAGTGTCCGGGGCGGCGGCTTCCCCGGTTTCCCGGAACAGGCGACGGTCGAGGCGCCCGCGGTGGGCGGGCCCCGCGTCACCTTCGAAGGCATGACCGGCCCGGTCGGCCCGATGCAGCAGCCCGCGGCGTGGGTGCCCGAGGCTTCCCGCTCCACCGCGAGGGCGACCGCGGCTGCCCCCGGTGCCGTCGCCTACGGGAGCCCGGCCGGAGACCCCGGCAGCGCCGCTGCCGGGGTCGGCACCGCGGCTGCCGGATCCGGTCATGGCGCGGGTCATGCGGCTGCCGGATCCGGTCATGGCGTGGGTCACGCCGGTGCCGGTGTCGAGGGCGGGGCGCCGCGGCGGGGGTGGGCGGACGAGGTCGACGTGCGACGTCAGATGGCCCGCCAGGCTGCCGTCCGCCGTTACGAGTGAACGTCCCGATCGGGCACGTGACCAGGTAACGAGCGTTCCCGGCCGTCAGCGGCCGCAACCGATCGGGCAGGCCGTCATCCGATCGCGTCGTCGGATTCCGGGTTCTGCGTGGCTATCGCTGTGTTCGACCGCGGAGTCCGTCGGTCAGGGCGTGACCGGTCGCGCCTATCGATGTCGGCGAAGACCGCCGGGATTCGATCCACGACCACCCCCGAGAGCGGCTCCCGGGCCGGCGGCGGTGGTGAAGACCACGTCCCGTCCGGTGCGGCGTCCGCCTGATCCGGCGCTGCCGGGCGCGGACCACCTCATGCGGGCAAAGAAAACCGGGCACCGCCGTGGACCTGGGAAGGTCCGGCGATGCCCGGGTCGTCCAAGCGTGCTCGCCTGACGTGGCAAGCGTTGTCCCGGGTCGCGTCCGTGCGACCGAGACCTGATCCCGAACGAGTGGGTCAGGCGGACAGCGAGGCGATCTTCTTAGCGATGGCCGACTTGCGGTTGGCCGCCTGGTTCCTGTGGATGACGCCCTTGCTGACAGCCTTGTCCAGCTTGCGGGAAGCGTCACGCAGGAGCGCGGTGGCCGTCTCGGCGTTGCCGGCGTCGCTTGCCTCGTGAAGCTTGCGGATCACGGTCTTCAGCGACGACTTGACGGACTTGTTGCGCAGACGGGCCTTCTCGTTCTGCCGGTTGCGCTTGATCTGGGACTTGATGTTCGCCACGCGACAGCCTTGTCCTGACTAGGTTCGGAAACGGTCTCAAGCGGTGACACTGTCAACCCCAGGCCCGGCGGTGAAACCAGGCAAGCGGCGAACAGCGTGTTGCCACACGCGATGTATCAGGTTACCAGCACCCCTCCGAGCCGCCAAAACGGCTGTCGAGAGCGCGGACGAAACCGCTGCTGGAGGGGCTGCCGGACGTTGCGGAAGAGCCTACTGCCACCGCGGGAGCCGGGCACGGCGGGGCGGGTCAGTGAAGAGGGGGCCAGCCTCGGCGCTCGGCCAGCCAAGCCAGGGCCTGGCCGCCGCTGAAGCGCTGATGCTGCCGGCTGTGCGGGGAGGCGCTGGTGGGACCACCGTCGGCACGGACCAGCCAATATCCGGACAGGGCCGCCAGTGCGCCGTCCACCCCGGCGTCGGGGGCACCGAAGTCGCGCAGCCGGGCGTCGGTGTCGTGGCCGCCGGCGTACGCGCTGACGAGCACGGTGACCGTGTCGAACCAGGGCGCCCCGAGACACGGCCACGTCCAGTCGCACAGCCACGCCGCCCCGGCCCGGTCGATGAGCACGTTGTCGACGCGCAGGTCGCCGTGTGACATCCCGGTGCCGGCCGCCAGGGCGGGCAGGGACCGTTCCAGCGCGGCCAACTCGGCGAGGTGCGCTTCGGCGAGGGTGCCGCGAGCCGTTGCGGGCATCGGTTCATGGCCGGACTCGATCAACGACCACCAGGACATCTCCGCGCGCAGGATCTCCGGCAGGGGTGGGAGGCCGGCCGCGAGCAGCTCCGGGCCCGGCTCGGCGAGCGCCGCGGAGGCCGCCGACCACGTGGACATGGTGGCGTCCAGGTCGGCGGGGGACCACGGCAGTGCCGGGATCCGGCCGTCGACCGCCTCCAGACAGAGGACGAACCAGCCGGCCGCGGTCATCGTCCAGCGCGGCCGGGCAGCGCGTACCCCCTGAGGTAAGGCGCTGGTCAGCGCTGCTTCCCGTGCGTACCACCGCGAGACCGGATCCTGCAGGGGCGCGGCCTTCACGAAGACCTCGGCCCCCGACCGGCCGGTGAGAACCGCGGCGAAGGCGCGGGTGAAGCCGCCGCCCGCGGTCCTCGCGGTGGCGACCGGCTCACCGAGGCGTTCGCTGATCGCCGCGCGCACGCGCCGGGGGAGGTCGGGCCATCCTGGGCGTACGGACGTCGCGTCGTACGGAACCTCGGGCAGCGTGATCGGCCGCATGTCGCTCCTGTCGCCTGCGGAGTTGTCGTACCTCACTGCGAGGATGGCAGGCATGAGAACCGACGACTTCTGGGCGGTCATCGACCGCGCGACCGAGCAGCGACCCGCCTCGCCCGCCGAGGTGGCCGAGCGTGCCGTCGCCGACCTGGCCGCCCGTGCCCCGGAGGAGATCGTCGCCTGGGGCCGTCACCTCGACAAGGTGCTCGTCGCGTCCGGCACCGAGGATCTGTGGGCGGCCGCCTACCTGATCAACGGCGGGTGCACCGAGGAGGGCTTCGACAACTTCCGTGGCTGGCTGGTGGCGCACGGGCGCAAGGCGGTGGCGGCCTCGGTGAAATCGCCCGACGTGCTGGCCGGGATGCCCGCGGTGCGCGCGGCGGCGGACACCGGCGCGGTCTTCGAGGCGGAGGAGGTGCTGTCGATCGCGGCACGGGCCCATCAGGAGGCGACCGGTGAGCCGCTGCCCGCGGAGGAGCGGGCGAAGACCCGGCCGGACGTCGCCGACCTGTGGGACTTCGACAACGAGGACGAGATGCGCCGGCGTCTGCCCCGGCTGTCCGAGCTGTTCCTGGAGCCGCCGGACTGAGACGCCGGACCTTCGAGGGGGGCGGTGCCGGCCGGCAGGGCGCATTGAGCGCTGTGGGCCGTTCTGCTGCGTCGTCGGGCGAGACCGGCTGGTCGAACCGGATCCGACCGAACCGGATCCGACCGAACCGGTTTGACGCGGCTGGGCGTTCGACCGCGGGTGGGGCGCCGAGGTGCGGGGGACGGGTCGGCCCGCGAGGTGGGAAGAGGGTCGAACGGGATGGCTCCGAGCGGTGAGACTCGGTGGCATGAGCGCTGAGACCGGAACAGTCGTCGCAGTCAGCGGTAACGACGTCTACTCCTTCACCAAGCCGACCCGTGACGAGATCGTCCTGCTGGCGGGCCTCGGCGTCGAGGGTGACGTGCATGCCGGGGTGAACGTGCGGCACCGCCACCGGGTCCGGATGGATCCCACCCAGCCGAACCTGCGGCAGGTGCACCTGATCCACGCGGAGTTGTTCGACGAGGTGGGGGAGAAGGGCTACGACGTTCCGGCGGGCGGTCTCGGTGAGAACGTCACCACCAGCGGGATCGATCTGCTCGGGTTGCCGCGGGGCACGATCCTGCGGTTCGGCGTCGCCGAGGGGCCGGGTGCCGCCGACGGGACCGGTCCGGTGGGTGCCGTTCTGGCTGCCGCCGCGGCCGCGACCCTCGACGCGGAGAACGAGCGGGCCGCCGCCGCGGTGAGTGCCGCGCTCGAGCGGGATGCCCGGGACGGTGACGGGCGGCCCACCCTCGTGCTGGCCGGTCTGCGCAACCCCTGCCAGCAGATCAACGGATTCCGGTCCGGGCTGTTGAAGGAGGTCATCGGCCGGGACGGGGACGGCAACCCGGTCCGCAAGGCCGGTGTGATGGCCGTGGTGTTGCGGGGCGGCACGATCCGCCCCGGCGATCCGGTCACCGTCGAACGGCCGCCGGGCGTCCCCGAGCCGCTCGAGAGGATCTGACCGAGTGGAAAGTGCGGGCCGGGAGGTGTGATCCGAGTGCACCGCGCGGACGTGGGACGATAGGGAGTGCCGGTCCCGACGGACCGGCGCTCTCCGGGGCAGGCGCGGGACGACCGCCAGAGGCCAGCCCGAGACGAACGACTGCCGGCCATCGCGTGGGCCGGCCCGACAAGAACGGAAGACCGTGCCTGGACCGCTCGACCCCGGCGTGAACGTGATCGGATCGACCGATCCCAGCCGCATCCGCAACTTCTGCATCATCGCTCACATCGACCACGGCAAGTCGACGCTGGCCGACCGGATGTTGCAGATCACCGGGGTTGTCGACCCGCGTCAGATGCGTGCGCAGTACCTCGACCGGATGGACATCGAACGCGAGCGCGGCATCACCATCAAGTCGCAGGCCGTGCGGATGCCGTGGACGGTCCGTGCCGGCGACAAGACGGGCGAGACCGCCGTCCTCAACATGATCGACACCCCGGGGCACGTCGACTTCACCTACGAGGTGTCCCGCAGTCTCGCCGCCTGTGAGGGCGCGGTTCTGCTGGTCGACGCGGCGCAGGGCATCGAGGCGCAGACCCTCGCCAACCTGTACCTGGCGATGGAGAACGACCTCCACATCATCCCGGTGCTCAACAAGATCGACCTGCCGGCCGCGCAGCCGGAGAAGTATGCCGAGGAGCTCGCCAAGCTGATCGGCTGCGAGCCGTCCGACGTGCTGAAGGTGTCCGGCAAGACCGGTGTCGGCGTCGACCACCTGCTGGACGAGATCGTCCGGCAGTTCGTGGCGCCGGTGGGCAAGGCCGACGCCCCGGCCCGCGCGATGATCTTCGACTCGGTGTACGACGTGTACCGCGGCGTCGTCACCTATGTCCGTGTCATCGACGGCCGGATCGAGGCCCGTGACCGGATCAAGATGATGTCGACCGGGGCCGTACACGAGCTGCTGGAGATCGGTGTCGTCTCGCCGGAGATGGAGAAGGCCGGCGCGCTCGGTGTCGGCGAGGTGGGCTACCTGATCACCGGTGTGAAGGACGTCCGCCAGTCCCGGGTCGGTGACACGGTCACCGGCAACAACCGGCCGGCCCAGGAGGCGCTCGGCGGTTACAAGGACCCGAAGCCGATGGTCTACTCGGGTCTCTACCCGATCGACGGCTCGGACTACCCGGCGCTGCGGGACGCGCTCGACAAGCTGAAGCTGAACGACGCCGCGCTCACCTACGAGCCGGAGACGTCGGCTGCGCTGGGCTTCGGGTTCCGGGTCGGTTACCTCGGCCTGTTGCACCTGGAGATCATCGGGGAGCGGTTGGAGCGCGAGTTCAACCTGGACCTGATCTCGACCGCGCCGAACGTGGTCTACCGGGTGCTCACCGAGGACGCCAGCGAGACCGTGGTGACCAACCCGAGCGAGTTCCCGGCCGGCAAGATCGCCGAGATCCACGAGCCGGTCGTGCGGGCCACCGTCCTGGTGCCGAACGAGTACGTCGGTGCCGTCATGGAGCTGTGCCAGAGTCGTCGCGGCAACCTGCTCGGCATGGAGTACCTGTCCGCCGAACGGGTGGAACTGCGGTACACCCTTCCGCTCGCCGAAATCATCTTCGACTTCTTCGACCAGCTGAAGAGCAAGACCAAGGGGTACGCCTCGCTGGACTACGAGCCCTCCGGCGAGCAGGCGGCCGAACTGGTCAAGGTGGACATCCTGCTGCACGGTGAGCCGGTCGACGCGTTCAGTGCCATCGTGCACAAGGACAAGGCCTACTCGTACGGCACGACGATCGCCGCCAAGCTGCAGAAACTCATCCCGCGGCAGCAGTTCGAGGTGCCCATCCAGGCGGCCATCGGCAGCCGGGTCATCGCTCGCGAGACGATCCGTGCGATCCGTAAGGACGTGCTCGCCAAGTGCTACGGCGGTGACATCAGCCGTAAGCGCAAGCTGCTCGAGAAGCAGAAGGAAGGCAAGAAGCGGATGAAGATGGTGGGCCGTGTGGAGGTGCCTCAGGAGGCCTTCATCGCCGCACTTTCCACCTCGGACACCGCCGACAAGGGGCCTGCCAAAAAATGAGCAAGAAATAGGGCGGTTTGAGTTCTGGGAGGGTCGGGAACTCAGGGGGCCGACGGACGCAACAACATGCTCCACCCCCCGAGGAGGAACCTCATGGAATTCACTCTCACCGGCATCATCGTGGCCCTCATCGTCGGCCTGATCATCGGTGCGCTCGGCCGGCTCGTGGTGCCCGGCCGACAGAACATCCCGATCTGGCTGACCATGGTGGTCGGTGTGGTTGCCGCGCTGCTGGGCACCGTGCTCGCCCGGGCCTTCGGTGTCGCTGACACCGCCGGCTTCGACTGGATCGAGTTCTTCTTCCAGGTCGTGTTCGCCGCGATCGGTGTCGCTCTGGTCGCCGGTGTCGGCAGCCGTCGGCACCTGACCCGCTGAGGCGGGGTGCCGCAGTAACAACTGAAACCTGAGAAACGCCGGTCCTTCGGGGCCGGCGTTTTTCAGTGTTCCGGTCGATAAGAGATCGTTTATAGAAGATCAGATCAATAGCGGAACTTGTGCTGGGCACTCCGCCTGTTCACCCGTCCGGGCATGTCGTCGTGCTGTTCCGGATGGGGGAGGCGTTCCACCGGATCGTGGCGGTCGGTGATGTCCTTCAGGGTGACCACCAGTCCCTGGACGAGGCGGTCCTCCCGCAGATCCCGATAGGTGATCTCGATCAGTGCCTGGGTCTGGTCCACCCGTTGCAGCGCACAGTGGATGGTGCCGTCGCCGGTGGCGCGCATCTCCCGCTGGACCCGCCGGCGGTCGTCCGGGTGGATCAGGTCGTCCAGCGCGGTCAGCGGCGGCAGTTCGTCGAGGCCGATCAGCTGTCGCAGGGCCGGGCTGGCGTACCGGATGCGGCGGTCCGAGTCGACGACCGCCATGATCTCGGCGGTGTTGCGGATCACGGCGCGCAGGTAGAGGTCGCTGTCGCGGCGGCCGACCGCCTCGACCAGGGTGATCCGGTCCAGGGCGAGGGCGGCCTGACCGGCCAGCACCTCCAGCGCGTCGCGTCCGGCGGTCAGGGCGTCCCGGCTGCCGGTGATCACCAGGGCGCCGCCGCTGGGCCGGGCCACGGCGAGGGGCTCGAGGCGCAGTGGACAGATCAGGGTCCGCTCGTCCGGGTCGGCGGTGGTGGCCAGCCAGCTGCGGGAGTCGGCTCCCGCCGGGGCGGGCGGCAGGTTCTCCCCGGCCAGCCGGCCGTCGTCGGTGGCGAGCACCACACGGCGTACCGCGTGCGGCGGCAGCAGGCGGGTCACGGCCGCGCGGACCGCGGCGTCCACGGCGGGCAGGTCGGCCGCGGCGACCAGGTCGGTGGTGGCCGTCCGCAGACCGCGTTCGCGGCTGAGGGCCTGGCTGTGCTGGTGCACCGCGTCGGCCAGCCGGGTGACGGTGAGCAGCAGGGTGATCGCTCCGGAGACGGCGAGGACCAGCCCGTTCTCCACCGAGACCGTGCCGGTGAGCGCCTCGGCGAGCAGCACCGCCGGCGGCGTCGCGACCGACAGCGCGAGCAGGGCGATGTGACGCAGACGCCACGGGCCGGGTTCGGGCGATCGGGGCTCGGTGAGCCGGGTCATCGACGGGTGCAGGCCGGCCGCTCCCCACGCGAGGTAGAACAGGACGTATCCGGCCTCGGCGGGGCGGTCCGGCCACAGCGGATAGGTGATGTCCGCGGCGAGCAGGCCGAAACCGCCGGTGAGCAGCAGGTAGGCCGCGGCGTTGCGCCGGTCCTCGGCGACGAGACGGCCGATGACGCCGATGAGCAGCAGGTCACCGATCACGTCGTAGGAGGACACCGCGCCGAACTCGTCGGCCGCACTGATCCCGTAGACCCAGACGACCAGCAGGGTCGCGCAGGAGAAGGCGAGCAGGTCGATCAGCCGGGACCGGTCGGCGAGCATCGTGCCGACCCGGGTGAACTGCAGCAGACTGATCGTGATCAGGGCGTAGTTCAGCAGGTATCCGACGTCGGCGAGCCCGGTCAGATGCAGGTCGTAGGCCACGTCGCCGACGGCGAGCGCGACCAGCGACGCGGCCACCAGCAGCCAGGGTGTGGGCCGGACCGGCCGGTGCCACCGGATGCCCGCCAGGACGGCGATCGCGCTGCCCACACCCAGCAGGATCCACTCGACGGCCCTCAACACGTCCTACTTAGTACCAGGATGGTTGCGCACTGTCCATGTGGATGTATACGCAGCGCAATCACCATCCTCGGGTCAGTTGTAGACCTCGGCCACCACCTGTGCGGCGTCGGCACTGCTGCCGTCGGTCAGCGGCTGCCACTTGCCCTCCGGGGCGTGCCACTGCAAGTTGCCGAAACGTACCCGTTCGAGTCCGGTCGCCGAGGCGTGCGAGACCAGCCAGTGCGCGTACCGCCAGCCGATGCTCTCGTCGGCGACGGCCACGGTCAACCCCGCGGAGCCGGTCGCTTCTTCAGCTTTGCCGGCCAGCTTCTTGCCCCAGTCCAGTTTGAGGGTCTCCAACAGGTTGGTGGCCGCCGCGGCGCCGCGCAGCACGGGCGTCCCGGTGAAACGGCACTCCACCGCCTGGGTGGCCCGGCCGGTCAGCGCGGCGGCGAGCACCCGGGACTTGTCGGCCCACTTCTCGTAGGCCTCCGGGTAGGCGGACCGCTGCACCGTCTGCGCGGCGTCGGTGATCCGCATCTCCTCCCAGCCCTCGACCTTCTTGAGCGCCGTGTAGAACCTGCCCGCCGAGTACCGCGGGTCGGAGATCTCCTCCACGGTGCCCCAGCCCTGGCTGGGACGCTGCTGGAACAGGCCGACCGAGTCCCGGTCGCCGTCCTCCAGGTTCTCCAGCTTGGATTCCTGGAACGCGGTGGCCAGGGCGATCACGATGGCCTGCTCGGGCATGTTGCGGCGCACCCCGACCGCGGCGATCGTCGCGGCGTTGGCCATCTGCACCGCGTCGAGGGCCACCTCGCCGTCGGCGCGGACCGTGCACGCGGGGCCTATCTGCGGCAGTTTGAGGTTGCTCGCCATGGTGTTCACCAGCACGACGACACCGAGGACACCGGCGAGGGCGACCACGGCGAGGACGCCCACCAACGGTTTCGTGCGCACCCTCACCTCCTGAGTTCCTGAACTTTCGGACCGCCAAGCCTAGACAACGAGCGCTCGGCGCCCGGCGTGACTGGAGCGGCAGCACCCGCTCCAGTGATCACGGTATCCAGTCCGGATCGCGTTTCTGGCGGGCGGCGGCGACGCCCTCCCGGCCCTCGGCGGACTGGAAGTATCCGGCCGAGCGGTGCGCGAGATCGGCCAGTTCGGCGCGGATGCCGTCGTTACGCGTACGCCGCAGCAGTTGTTTGGTGCCGGCGAGCGCGAGCGGACCGCCCCGGATGAGCGACGCGCAGAAGCCCGCCACGGTCGTGTCCAGTTCCTGCGCCTCGACGGCGGTGGTGACCAGCCCGATCTCGGCGGCCCGTGTCCCGTCGAAGACGTCGCCGGTCAGGTAGAGCTCGGCGGCGGCCCGGGGCGCGAGCCGCGGCAGGACCGTCGCGCTGATCACCGCGGGGATCACCCCGAGTCGCACCTCGGTGAAGGCGAAGGTGGCGGCCCGGTCGCAGACCGCGATGTCGGCCGCCCCGATCAGCCCGAGCGCGCCGGCACGGGCCGGGCCGGCGATCCGGGCGACGACCGGTTTGGGGTACTCCCAGAGCACGGCCAGGACGTCGGCGAGTATCTCGGCGGGGAGCCGGTCGCCGGGTCGCGCCGCGGCGGTCTCCTTGAGGTCGACGCCGGAGCTGAACACCGGGCCGGTGTGCGAGAGGACGACGACCCGGGCGGACTGGTCGCCGACCGTCCGGCCCAGGGTGTCGAGGAGTTGCTTGAGCAGGGTGGTGGACAGGGCGTTGCGGTTGGCCGGGCTGTCCAGGGTCAGAGTGGTCACTCCGGCGGCGGTGGCGGTACGGACCAGATCCATGCCGGGAACCTTAACTACGCTTGACCGATGGCCGGCGCACTCCCTGACGGCGAACCCGTCCCCACTGACGGTTCGCTCCCCGACGAAGCAACCCAGCACGTGGGCAAGAACGGCTTCGCCGTGTATGTCCATGTCCCGTTCTGCGCCAGCCGGTGCGGTTACTGCGACTTCAACACCTACACGGCGAGTGAGCTGGGCGGAGGGGCGAGTCGCGACGAGTACGCGGACACCGTCCTCCGCGAGTTGTCCCTGGCGTCCCGGGTGATCGCACCCGGCCGGGTGGACACGGTCTTCGTCGGTGGCGGCACCCCGACGCTGCTCAGCGCGAGTGATCTCGGCCGGATCCTGGAGGGCATCGACCGGACGTGGGGCCTGGCGCCGGACGCCGAGGTGACCACCGAGGCGAATCCGGAATCCGTCGATCTGAAGTATTTGTCGGAACTTCGGAAAAGTGGCTTCACCCGGATCTCCCTCGGCATGCAGTCCTCCGCCGAGAACGTGCTCCGCCTCCTCGACCGCCGGCACACCGCCGGGCGCGCCCCGCAGGCCGCCCTGGAGGCGCGCGAGGCCGGGTTCGAGCACGTCAACCTGGATCTGATCTACGGAACCCCGGGCGAGACCGCCGCCGACTTCGACCGCTCGCTGCAGACCGTGATCGATGCCGGGGTGGACCATGTGTCCGCCTATGCCCTGATCGTCGAGGACGGCACCCGGATGGCGGCCCGGATGCGCCGCGGTGAGATGCCCTATCCCTCGGACGATGTCGCCGCCGACCGCTACCTGGCCGCTGACGAGGCACTGACCGCGGCCGGTTTCGACTGGTACGAGGTCTCCAATTGGGCGAAAAAAGACGGTAACTGTCGTCATAACGAGCTTTACTGGACGAACGCCGACTGGTGGGGGTTGGGTCCCGGCGCGCACAGCCATGTCGGCGGCGTCCGCTGGTGGAACGTCAAGCATCCGACGGCGTACGCGCAGCGCCTTCACCGGAACGAGACCCCGGCGCAGGCGCGGGAACTGCTCACCGACGATGACCGCCATATGGAGGACGTGATGCTGCGGGTCCGCCTCCGCGAGGGCATCGAGCTGAGCCGGGTGGACCGGGACGCCGCCGCGAAAGCGCTGGCCGACGGCCTTCTGGACCCCGGTGCCTACGCCGCCGGGCGACTCGTCCTGACTCTCCGCGGACGGCTGCTGGCCGATGCGGTGATCCGTGACGTCCTGTGATCGGTGGAGGATCCGTACTTTCGATCATCGCGCCGACGCCCGCCGGGACGTAGACTGGCACTCTGTCCACTGGAGTGCTAGCAAGGGGAGGAGCCGGATGAGTCTGGATGACCGCAAGCTCGCCGTGCTCCGGGCGATCGTCCAGGACTACGTCGAGACCCGGGAGCCGGTCGGCAGCAAAGCCCTCGTCGAGCGCCACCAGCTGGGCGTCTCCCCGGCCACCGTGCGCAACGACATGGCCGCGCTGGAGGAGGAGGGCTATCTCCGCCAGCCGCACACCAGCGCCGGCCGGGTGCCCACCGACGCCGGTTACCGGCTCTTCGTGGACCGGTTGACCAGGATAAAGCCGCTCAGTCCGGCCGAGCGCCGGGCGATCGAGCGCTTCATGGTCGGCGTCGTGGACCTCGACGATGTGGTGCATCGCACGGTCCGGCTGCTGGCCCAGCTCACCCGCCAGGTCGCCGTCGTGCAATATCCCAGCCTCTCCCGCTCCGCCGTCCGCCACCTCGAGCTGGTGCCGATCTCCACGACCCGGCTCATGCTGGTCATGATCACCGACACCGGCCGGGTGGAGCAGCGACTGGTGGAGATGCCCGGCCCGGTTCCGGAGACCGACGTGTGGGAGCTGCGCCGCCGGGTCAACGAGAAACTCGCCGGTCAGCGGCTCGCCGACACACCACCGTTGGTGCAGACCCTGGTGGACGAGTGTGACACCGAGCGGCGTGCGACGATGGCCTGTCTGGCTTCGGTGCTGCTCGAGACGCTCGTCGAGCGCAGTGAGGAGCGCCTCGCCCTCGCGGGTACGGCAAACTTGACACGCGGGGGTGTGCTGGACTTCCAGGGCACGTTGCGCCCCGTCCTCGAGGCTCTCGAGGAGGAGGTCATCCTGCTCAAGCTGATCGGCGACCTGGAGCCCAGCACCACCCGGGTCCGGATCGGCGACGAGAACGAGATCGACAACCTGCGGTCCGCCTCGGTGGTCAGCAGCGGTTACGGACCGGGTGCGACGATCGTTGGGGGGCTCGGAGTGCTGGGCCCCACTCGCATGGACTATCCCGGGACCATCGCTACTGTTCGAGCCGTGGCACGGTACGTTGGCGACCTGTTGGCACAGAATTGACGGATTCGCGCAGACATTGAGGACTCCAAACCCCGTGGCCAAGGACTACTACGGAATTCTCGGCGTCAGCCGGGAAGCCACCGACGACGAGATCAAGCGCGCCTACCGCAAACTGGCTCGGCAGTACCACCCCGACGTCAACCCCGACCCCGAGGCTGCCGAGAAGTTCAAGGACATCAACGCCGCCTACGAGGTCCTCTCCGACGACCAGAAGCGGCAGATCGTCGACCTGGGTGGTGACCCGCTCGCGCCCGGCGGCGGCGCGCCCGGCCCCGGGGGCGCCGGACCGTTCGTCGGTTTCCAGGACATCATGGACGCGTTCTTCGGCACCGCCGCCGGTGGTGGCTCCCGGGGACCGCGCCCCCGCACCCGGCCCGGCGCCGACGCGATCCTGCGTCTCGAGCTCGACCTGGTCGAGACCGCCTTCGGCGTCGAGGCGCCGATCACCGTCGACACCGCGGTGCTCTGCACCCAGTGTTCCGGCGCCGGCACCGCCCCCGGCACGCACCTCGCCACCTGTGAGGTCTGCGCCGGCCGTGGCGAGGTCCAGTCGGTGCAGCGCACCTTCCTCGGACAGGTGGTGTCGTCGCGCCCCTGCCAGAACTGCCAGGGTCACGGCACCACGATCCCCAACCCGTGCCCGACGTGCGCCGGTGACGGCCGGATAAGGACACGCCGCTCGCTCACCGTCAAGATCCCGGCGGGTGTCGAGGACGGCATGCGGATCCGCCTGGCCCAGCAGGGCGAGGTCGGCCCCGGCGGTGGCACCGCCGGCGACCTCTACGTCGAGATCCACGAGCGCCCGCACGACGTCTACTCCCGCAAGGGCGATGATCTCCACTGCCGGGTGACGCTGCCGATGACGGCCGCCGCCCTCGGCACCCGGATGACCATCAAGACCCTCGACGGCGAGGAGAACATCGAGGTCAAACCGGGCACGCAGCCCGGCAGCACCCTGCGCATCCGCGGCAAGGGCGTCCCGCACCTGCGCGGTCAGGGCCGCGGTGAGCTCTACGTGCACCTCGACGTCAAGACGCCGACCAAGCTCACCGCCGATCAGGAACGCATGCTGCGGGACTTCGCCAAGACCCGCGGCGAGGACATCGCCGAGCTGAGCAAGCAGGGCGGATTCTTCAGCCGGATGCGCGACGCCTTCAACGGGCACTGATCAAAATCGTAAGACCGATGTCGTAGCGGGGTGGTGGGTGCCGACCGTCGCTCCCGCCGAGGGCCTCGGAGAGCTTCACTGGCCGCTGGCGCGTCCAGAGCGTGAAGCCCTCCGAGGCGACCTGCGTGAGTGGTTGCGCCCCTCTGGTACGCCTGAACTCCCCGCGGCCGCCGCCGATGTGGGAGTTCAGGCGTTCTGTGGCCGGTATGACAGCCTCGGGTGGGTCAGATCTGGCTGGCGCCGCCGTCGACGTACAACTCGGCGCCGGTCATGAAGCTGCTCCGGTCGGAGGCGAGGAAGACCACCGCGTCGGCGATCTCCTCCGGGCGGCCGAGGCGGTTCATCGGGACACCGGCGGCCAACTGCTTGAGCAGCTGCTCGGCGGCGGCCGGGTCGGGGGCCAGGCCGCTGAGCCCGGGCGTCTCGATCGGGCCGGGGGCGATGCTGTTGACGCGTACCCGGCGGCCGGCCAGTTCGGCGGCCCAGCTGCGGGTGAAGGAGCGCAGAGCCGCCTTGCTCGCGGCGTAGACGCTGAACGCCGCAGCACCCTTCACGTCGATGTTGGAGCTGGTGACGATCACCGAGGCGCCCGGGTTGAGCAGGGGAAGCGCCTTCTGAACGGTGAAGAGCGTCCCGCCCACGTTCGTGTGGAACGTGTCGGCGAAATGCTCCCAGGTGATGTCCTCGAGGGCGGCGAACCCGCCCCCGCCGGCGTTGGCGAACATGATGTCGAGTCCGGTCCCGCGGTCGCGGACGGCGTCCATCACCCGGTCGAGATCGCCGTGGTCGGCGACGTCCGCCCGGATGCCGGTGACGTGCCCTCCGGCAGCGACGGCGGTCGAGGCCCGCCCGGCCGGTGCGAGTGCCGGGTCCCGAGCGACCAGGGCCGCCGTCTCCTGCTCGATCGCGGCGACCGCGGCATCGAGCGCGTCCTGACGCCGGCCGGTGACGAATACGTGGGCACCCTCCGCGGCGAGTGCCCGGGCCGCGGCGAGTCCGATGCCCGAGGTGCCGCCGGTGACGAGCGCGGTCCGGTTGTCGAGTCGTCCCATGATGTCTCTCCTTGATGAACAGGTCGGGCGAAGTGGCGAACAGGTCAGGCGAAGTGGCGGTTGAGGAAGGCCAGCTCGCGCCAGGCGGCGAGGGGCAGGCCCGGAGTGGCCGGATCGGTGAGGACGTGCACGGCCACGTGGTCGGCGCCCGCGTCCCGGTGTTCCTGGACGCGCCGGGTCAGGTCCTCGGCGGTGCCGTGGGCGACCAGCGCGTCGATCAGGCGGTCGCTGCCGCCGGGGACGAGGTCGTCGTCGCCGAATCCGAGGCGCCGCAGGTTGGCGCGGTAGGTCGGGAATCCGAGGAACATCCCGATGCCGGCGCGGGCCGTCGCGCGCGCCCGCCGCGGGTCGGTGTCCAGCACCACGGCCTGGTGCGGGGCGAGGAACGGCGCGCTGCCGACCCGGTCCCGTGCGGCGGCGATGTAGTCCGGCGTGACCAGGAACGGGTGCCATCCCGCGGTCCGCGCCACCGCCAGGTCGACCATCTTCGGCCCCAGCGCGCCGAGGAGCCGCCGGTTCTCCGGGACTGCCAGGTCGTCGAGGTAGTGCCGCATCGACGTGACCGGGTCGCCGTACGGCCGGCCGTGCGCGGCGGCGCCGGCCGGGCTGCCGATGCCGAGGCCGGTGACGGTCCGCGGCCCGTGTTCGGCGTCCAGGGCGGTGACGCGCCGGGCGAGGTCGGTGGGGGACTGCCCCCAGATGTTCAGGACGCCGGTCACCACCCGGCTGTGCGGGGCGGCGCCGAGTAGCCGGTCGACGTCGTCGAGCACCCCGGATCCGTCCAGTCCGGGGAGCCAGATCGTGTGCCAGCCGAGGTCGTCCAGTTCGGCGGCGGCGTCGCGTACCCCGGGCTGTCCGGCGTTGCGCAGTTCCATGCTCCAGACGCCGACCCGGCCGAGGTTCTCCAGTCCCATGACGATCACTCCCAAATTCTTTACTGCTCGGTATGCAATTCGGAACGCTAGCACGCTCGGTCCTATTTCTGTACCGGCCGGTTAGAATGAGGTGCGTCACGAGAGAGAGGCGGAACCGATGGCAGAGTCGACGCGCAAGCGCGGCCGTCCCCGTGCCTTCGACACCGACGTCGCCCTGGACCGGGCGGTCGAGGTGTTCTGGCGGCGGGGATACGAGGGCGCCTCGCTGAGCGAGCTCACCGCCGCGATGGGCATCGAGCGCCCGAGCATGTACGCGGCCTTCGGCAACAAGGAGGACCTGTTCCGTCTCGCCGTCGCCCGCTACGCCGAGGTCGACATGGCGTACGTCCGGGTGGCGCTGGCGCAGCCGACGGCGTACCAGGTGATCGAGACCTTCCTGCGCACCAACGCCGACGCCCTCACCCGCAGCGACCGCCCCGCCGGATGTCTCTCGATCCAGGGCGGGCTGGCCTGCGGCACGGACGACGGGCGGGTGGCGACGTTCCTGGCGGAGAGCCGGCTCACCGGCGAGCGGGCGCTCGCCGAGCGGCTGTCCCGGGCCGTCGCCGAGGGGGATCTGCCGGAGGGCACCGATCCGGACCGGCTGGCCCGGTACGTGATGGTGGTCAGCGAGGGCAACGCCGTGCACGCGGCGGCCGGTGTCGGCAGGGAGAGCCTGTACGCCACGATCGACCTGGCTCTGCGGGCCGTCCCGCGGTGATTCGGTAGCGTGCGGGGGTGTCTGCGCCGCTGTTCCTCGTCGAGAGTCTGCCCGGTGGTTCGTCGTTCACGCTCGACGGCCCGGAGGGGCATCACGCCGCCACCGTCCAGCGTCTGCGCGTGGGTGAGGCGCTGATCCTCGCCGACGGCCGGGGCGGAACCGCGTCCGCCGAGGTCACCGCGGTCGGCAAGGGCAGCGTCGACGTGGTCGTCGGCGAGCGCTGTCACGAGCCGGCGGCCGACCCGCGCCTGGTGGTGGTGCAGGGCATCGCCAAGGGCGACCGGGGTGAGCTGGCCGTGCAGGCGATGACCGAGACCGGCGTGGACGAGATCGTCCCGTGGGCGGCGTCGCGGTCGGTGGCCCAGTGGCGTGGTGACCGGGGCGTCAAGGCCCGCGACAAGTGGTCGTCCACCGCCCGGGAGGCGGCCAAGCAGGCCCGTCGTTCCTGGCTGCCGGTGGTGACCGGCGATCCGGACTGTTCGACGAAGCAGGTGGCGGCCCGTCTCGCCGGGGCGGCCGCCGCGTTCGTGCTGCACGAGGAGGCGGACGACCCGCTGACCGGCGTGGCCCTCCCGCCGGCCGGGGAGATCGTGCTGGTCATCGGCCCGGAGGGTGGCATCAGCGACCCGGAGGTCGCCACGTTCCGGGAGGCCGGCGCGACCGCGGTGCGCCTGGGTTCGTCGGTTCTGCGGACCTCGACCGCCGGGGTGGCCGCCCTGTCAGTGCTCTCCGCGCGTCTCGGCCGCTGGTGAGGTGAGCGCGCCCGAGGCGAGCCTGCCCTGGGCGGGCCCGTCTGAAGTGTGCCCGTCTGAAGTGTGCTCGTCTGAGGTGAGCTCGTCGGAGGCGAGCTCGTCGATGGCCCGGGTCAGCCAGGCGACCTCGGCCTGACGGGTGGCCCGGGCGACCTCGAACATCCCGCTGCGGAACGGGTCGTCCATGTCCTTCTGGCGGAGTTGCCTGCCGTCCCGGGAGAAGAACGTCACCGGGCCCTCCAGGAAGGCGAGCCGCCGCCGCAGCACGTCGATCTGCTTCTCCCGATCCGGCAGATGGCGCAGAAACGCCAGGACCGTCCAGTACCGGTTCCGGTCGGTGATCTCGGTCGGTACCGGGTTGCCGAGGCGTTCCAGCAGGCGGGTGCGGCCGGCGTCGGTGAGGAAGAGCATCTGCCGGGGCGCCGCCGAAGTGCCCGGTTCGATGCGGCGTTCCAGCAGGCCGGCCGCCTGCAACCGGTTGATCGCCGGGTAGAGCGCGCCGTCGCTGACCCGCTTGACGTGCCCGGTCAACTCCATGATCCGTTCCTTGAGTTCGTAGCCGTGC
The DNA here is from genome assembly GCF_030269225.1 of Actinoplanes sp. NBRC 101535. NCBI lineage: Bacteria > Bacillati > Actinomycetota > Actinomycetes > Micromonosporales > Micromonosporaceae > Actinoplanes > Actinoplanes sp. NBRC 101535. Next base: position 66,695 of record NZ_BSSY01000003.1, read on the forward strand.
AACGGCTCGTCGTAGAGGAACCCGAGGATCGACAGCTCCAGCATCGCGCCCTTCCCTGTTTGTGCCGTCCCAGGGTAGACCTATATCGTTCCGAGGTACCTCGATTAGAGGTAGAGCGAAACGAGGTAGTGATGAATCACCGGTCGCGGTTGTTGCGGCTCGCGTTCCCCAGCTATGTGGCCCTGCTCTCCGGCGTGCTCACCGGGATCATCGACGTGGCCTGGGTGGCGCGGCTGGGCTCGTCCGCGGCGGCCGCCGTCGCCGTCGCCACCACGGTCGAGAACGTGCTGCACAGCGCCATCCTGCTGGTCAACGGCGGGATGCTGGTGCTGATCTCGGCACGGCTCGGCGCCGGGAACACCGGCGCGGTGCGGATCATCGCGCGGGCCGGCTGGCGGATCTACGCGGTGATCACCCCGGTCGTCGTGATCACCGGGTGGGTGCTGCGCGAGCCGATCGCCCGGCTGTTCCTGGACGATCCGGTCGCTGTCGCGGCGGCGGCGTCGTTCTTCGCGGTGCTCTTCCCGGCGCTGGCCATCTTCTACGCCGAGCAGGTGGTCGACGGGATCTTCGCGGGCCACGGCGACACGCGTACCCCGATGCGCCTGGCCCTGATCGCCAACGGGATCCTGCTGGTCCTCGACCCGCTGCTGATCTACGGCCCGGGCCCGTTCCCGGCACTCGGAGTGACGGGCGCGGCCGTCGCCACCGCCATCGGCCGCGGCATCGCCCTGTGTCTCGGTCTGCTCCTGCTGCACCGGCTCCTCACCCGCGGCCCGGCGCGGGCGGCGACCGTGGACCCGGCGGGAGGGGCGCGTGCGGCGGCCGTGGGCCCGGCGGGAGGGGCGCGGGCGACGACCACGGATCCGGCGGGACGGACGTGGGCGGAGAGCGCGGACGCGGCGGGGGAGATGCGCGCGGCGGTCCGATCAGTTGCGGTCACCGGGGCGCCGATCGCGGGAGACTTCCTGGTCCGGATGCTCGGCGCGCTCGCTATCGTCGCCGTCGTCGGGCGCTCCGGGGTCGCGGCGGTGGCCGCGTACGGGATCGGGATGAAGATCCTCTATCTGGCCACGATGGGGTTCTACGCGTTGCGCAACGCCGCGACGGTGCACACCCCGCACACGCTCGCCGCCCTCACACCGCAGGCCGCGGCCGTGCAGCGCCGCGTCGTCGGCCGGCACGTGCTGGTCCTGGCCGCGACCGCCGGGATCGTCGCCGTCACGGTCTTCGCGGCCGCCGCGCCCGTGCTGATGCGGATGTTCACCAGCGACCCGGAGGTGATCCGGGTCGGGGTGTCCATGCTGCGCGGCATCGGCGGCTACCTGGCCCCGCTCGCGGTGGTGGTCGCGCTCGCCGGTTTCCTGATGGGCGCCGGTCAGGGGCCGCGCCTGTTCGCGATCACCGTGACCGGCACCGTCACCCAGACGGTGCTGGCCTGGTGGGCCTCCGGCGAGTGGGGCCTGTCCGGTGTCTGGGCGGCGATGGCGGCGGGTTCCGTGTTGCAGTGCGTCCTGGTGCTGCGCCTGACCTTCCACACCGATCGCCGAAGCAGCCGTGAGGACGAGCATCGTGGGGGCGGCAGCCGCGAGGACGGGCACCGTGAGGACGAGCATCGTCAGGACGGCGATCGCGAGGACGACCGCCGTCAGGACGGCCGCCCTGCTGGGCGACGACTTACCGTGTGACGCTCGCGGTGAGACGGGGATCGTCGAGGGCATGAGCGGCGATCACGCTGTAGACGCCGGGCACCGTACGCCATCCGCCGTCCCACACCTGGAAGGCGCGTTCCGGCAGCGGGATCCGGACCGTGACGGTCTCGCCCGGTGCGGCCTCCGCGATCGCGAACCCGGCCAGCCAGCGTTCCGGCCGTGCGAGGGCGCTCGGTGCGGCTTCCGCGGACAGGTAGACCTGCACCACCTCCCGGCCGGTGCGGTCTCCCGTGTTGGTCAGCGTCACCCGCGCCTCGGCCCCGGTGACCGTGATGTCGGCGTACGCCCAGGTGGTGTAGCCCTGACCGTGACCGAACGCGTAGAGCGGGCGGGCCGCCGACCGCAACCATCCGCGGTATCCGACGAAAATGTCCTCGTCGTAACCGAGCGTGCCGTCCGCGGGGCGCACCTCGAGCACCGGGCAGTCCTGCTCGCGACGTGGCCAGGTGGTGGGCAGGCGGCCGCCCGGCTCGGCGACGCCGAGGAGCACGTCCGCGAGGGCGGCGCCGGCCTCCTGTCCGGGGAACCACGTGAGCAGCACCGCGGCCGCCTCCTCCGACCAGGGCAGCAGCACCGGTGAGCCGGCGTTGACCACCACCACGGTCCGCGGGTTCGCCGCCGCCACCCGGCTGACCAGTTCGTCCTGGCGTCCGGGCAGGGCGAGGGAGGTCCGGTCGAAGCCTTCGGACTCGACCTGCTCGGTGGTGCCGACGACGATCACCGCGACGTCGGAGTGGGCGGCCAGGGCGACCGCCTCGGCGATCAGGCCCTCCTCGTCCGGGCCGGGTCCGCGGTGACCGAGGGTGGTCGCCACCGAGTGGGCCGCGCCCGGTTCGAAGGTCTGCCGCAGCACCACCGGGGTCGGCGTGCCGGCCGCCAGTGACACGGTGAAGAGTTGCTCGCGCGGGTTGAGCAGCAGGTCCGCGCGGCCGGTGCCGGGCGGGTGCAGCGATCCCTGATAGAGCTTCTCGTCGCCGACGGTGAGTTCGAACGCGCCGAAGCCGGACACCGCGATCCGGTGCTCGCCGGTGACCGTGGGGGTGAGGACGGTACGCAGTTCGAGTTCGGTGATCGTGCCGACGTCCTGTCCGCCGGGCGGGTCGCCGATCCAGCGGACCGCACCGGTCTCCGCGGTGAACCGGTGCCCGCCGGTGGTGAAGACGAACGCGGACCATTCCGGTCCCTGGGCCGGTGGCAGGAACGGTCGCGGGTCGGCGCCGATCGCGTGCACCACCTCGGTGTCCGGAAGGGCGGCGCGCAGGCCGTCCAGCGGGGAGATCACGTGGGCCGGGGTGAGCTGGGCGCTGCCGCCGCCGAGGACCCGGGCGTCGGTGGCCAGGGCGCCGATCACCGCGACCCGGCGCAGGTCCGGGCCGGTGAACGGGAGCAGGCCCTCGTTGCGGACCAGCACGAACGATCGGACGGCTACCTCGCGGGCCACCGCGTCGCCGTCGACAGAGATAGGCGAAATATCGGAGAAGTCGCTGGAGAGCGCGCCGACCCGAGAGGCCAACAGCAATACCCGCCGCACCTTGTCGTCGATCACCTCAAGCGGCACCCGGCCCTGTCGAACCGCTTCGACGAGCGCCGGACCCCACGGGTTGTCCATCGCCGGCATGGCCACGTCCAGGCCGCCCAGCGCGGTGTCCACGGTCGACCGCGCGGCCCGCCAGTCGGAGACCACGAACCCGTCGAAGCCCCACTCCCGCTTGAGAATCTCCTCCTGAATCGTCGCGTTCGCCGCCATCGACGCCCCGTTGACCCCGTTGTACGCGCTCATCACGCCCCACCCGCCGGCCCGGACCACCCGTTCGAACGGCGCGAGGTAGATCTCCCGCAGCGCCCGCTCCGGGATCCGCACGTCCACGGTCATCCGCTCGGTCTCGAAGTCGTTGCCGACCAGGTGCTTGGTGGTGGTGGCCACGCCCTGGGACTGCACCCCGGCCACGAACCCGGCCGCGATCTCGCCGGTGAGCAGCGGGTCCTCCGAGTAGCACTCGAAGTGCCGGCCGCCCAGCGGGGTGCGGTGCAGGTTGACGGTCGGGCCGAGCAGCACGTGCACGCCCTTGCGCCGGGATTCGGCGCCGAGCATCCGGCCCGCCCGTTCGGCCAGGGCGGGGTCCCAGGCGGCGGCCAGCGCGGTGGGGCTGGGCAGGGCGGTCGACGGGTCGTCCGGCGTGTATCCGGTGCCTCGGACGCCGACCGGGCCGTCCGACATGACCAGGGACCGCAGTCCGATCCGGGGGATCGCCGGCAGTGACCAGAAGTCCTGTCCGGTCAGCAGGGATACCTTCTCGTCCAGGGTCAGAACCCCGACGAGATGATCAATGTCAGTCATGCGTGCGCTCCCGTGATCGGGTGTGAGGATCCGCCGACCATTCAATCCGTACGACATAAGATCCGACAGGTGGAAAACTCCTGCCTCTTCTGTCGCATCGTGGCCGGTGAGATACCGGCGACCGTCGTACACCGCACCGAGACCACCCTCGCCTTCCGGGACATCGACCCGAAGGCGCCGACCCACGTGCTGGTGATCCCGGTCGCCCATCACGCCGACGTGACCGCACTCGCCGCCGACCCGGCCGCCGCCGCGGACGTGCTGGCCACCGCCGCCGCGGTCGCCGAGAGCGAGGGCCTCACCGAGGGCTTCCGGGTGATCTTCAACACCGGTGGTCACGGCGGCCAGGAGGTCTTCCACGTCCACGCGCACGTCGTCGGTGGCGCCCCGCTGGGCCCGATGCTGGCCGCCAGGTGAGCACGCCCACCGGACGCTACGAACGCGCCGCACGCCGGGCCCAGGCCGAGGGGCGCATCCCGGCACTCTCCGTGGCCCTGCACCGCCCCGACCGGGAACCGTGGGTGTTCACCGTCGGTGACTCCGGCAACCCGGACCACCCGCTCGGTGCCGACAGCCGGTTCCGGATCGGATCGGTCACCAAGACCCTCACCGCGGTGCTCGTCATGCAGGCCCGCGACGAGGGGCTGCTCGACCTGGACCAGCCGGTCTCGGCCTACCTCGACGTGCCCGCGCACGGTGACGCCACCCTGCGCCGGCTGCTGTCGCACACCTCCGGGTTCCAGCGGGAGCCGCACGGCGACGTCTGGGACACCCTGATCACCCCGGACGCGACGCGGCTGATCGCCGAACTGGACCGGGCCGAGCGGGTGCTGCCCAACGCGCGCCGCTTCCACTACTCCAACCTGGGACTCGCCGTGCTCGGGCGGATCGTGGCCGAGGTGCGTGGCGGCACCTGGGCGGAGATCCTCGCCGAGCGCATCCTCGCCCCGCTCGGGCTGCTCTCCACCACGGTCGAGCGGCCGGCCGAGGCGGTCACCGGGTACCTGGTCGACGCCTACTCCGACGCCGCCCGGCCGGAACCTCCGGTCGACCTCGGCGGTGTCGGACCGGCCGCGCAGGTGTGGAGCACCGCCGGCGACATGGCCCGCTGGTCGGCGTTCCTGGCCACTCCGGAGTCGAGCGACCCGGACGGCCGGGTGCTCGCCGCCGCCAGCCTCGACGAGATGCGCTGGCCGCTGACCACCACCGACGAGACCCTGTGGGGTGCCGGGTTCGGTCTCGGCCTGATCCTGGTCCCGGACGGCAAGCGCGTGGTGCACGTCGGCCACGACGGGGCGATGCCCGGATTCCTGGCCGGCGTCTACGGCCGGCGTGGCGGGGAGGGCAACCCGGGGGCGCTGGGCTGTGCCGTCCTCGGGTCCTCCGGCACCGCGGGGCAGACCAACGAGCTGGTCCACGAGCTGCTGCGGCTGGCCGTCGAGGCCGATCCCGCGGACATCCACCCGTGGCGTCCGGCGCCGCCCGCGCCGAAGTCCTACCGTTCGGTGCTGGGCCGCTGGTGGAGCGAGGGCAGCGAGTTCGTCTTCGCCTGGCACGACGGCGCGCTGCAGGCCCGTGCGGCGGAGGCGCCCGCGGACCGGCCGCCGGCGGTGTTCCGGCCCACCCCGGAGCGGGCCGACGTGCTGCGTACGGTCTCCGGACGGGAGGCGGGCGAGCTGCTGCGGCTGACCCGTGACGAGTCCGGGGCGGTGGTCCGGATGCACTGGGCGACGTACCGGTTCACCCGTCTGCAGGAGGGCTTCGACGGCGGTCCGGCGTCGTCCGGCCCCGAGCCCGCCTGACGGCGTCCTTTCCCGGGTACGCGCAGAGCCCCGTCCCGTTCGGCGCGGACGGGACGCCGAGCGCGCCCGGGGAGGGCCACGGTGGTGTGGGGTTGCGGCGAAGCGGGCGGGTGATCTCCCCCGGGCGGCCGATAATGGCATCGGCGAGCGGACGGGGGAGCGGATAGGATGGCACGATCCTTGAGCACGCCGCCCCGCCTGAGCCACAGGACCCAGCCCCCGGGACGACGCAGAGAACGAGAGCAGGTGGCGGAGGCCCGCTGGGCCGCCCTATGACCGGTACGCCGAATTCTTCCAGCACGGGCTCGTCCGGCCCGGTGCGGGCGCAGACCAAGATCTCGGTGAGCGACCCGAAGATCATGGTGAACCTGCTCGGCGCCAAGGACGAGATCCTCCGCCTCGTCGAGCGCAGTCTCGACAGCGACGTGCACGTCCGTGGCAACGAGATCACCATCACCGGGGAACCGGCCGACAACGCCATCGCCGAACGCCTCTTCGCCGAGCTGATCGAGCTCATCGAGAAGGGCGAGACGCTCACCGTCGACGCCGTCCGCCGGACCCTGGCGATGCTCGAGGCCAACACCTCCGAGCGTCCCGCCGAGGTGCTCACCCTCAACATCCTGTCCCGGCGCGGGCGCACCATCCGGCCCAAGACGCTGGGCCAGAAGCGTTACGTCGACGCCATCGACGCCAACACCATCGTCTTCGGCATCGGCCCGGCGGGTACCGGTAAGACGTACCTCGCCATGGCCAAGGCCGTGCAGGCGCTGCAGGCCAAGCAGATCAGCCGGATCATCCTGACCCGGCCGGCGGTCGAGGCGGGCGAGCGTCTGGGCTTCCTGCCCGGCACGCTCACCGAGAAGATCGACCCCTATCTGCGGCCGCTCTACGACGCCCTGCACGACATGCTCGACCCGGAGAGCATCCCGCGCCTGATGGCGGCCGGCACGATCGAGGTCGCGCCGCTCGCCTACATGCGCGGGCGCACGCTCAACGACGCGTTCATCATTCTCGACGAGGCGCAGAACACCACGCCCGAGCAGATGAAGATGTTCCTGACCCGTCTCGGCTTCAACTCGAGCATCGTGGTCACCGGCGACGTCACCCAGGTCGACCTGCCCGGCGGCACCACCAGCGGCCTCAAGGTCGTGCGGGAGATCCTGCGCGACGTGGAGGACGTGCACTTCGCGGAGCTGTCCAGCTCCGACGTGGTGCGGCACCGCCTGGTCGCCGAGATCGTCGACGCCTACGCGCGGTTCGACGCCGAGCAGGAACAACAGGCAGCACAATCCGTCCACGCCGTGCCGGGCCGGGCCGCCAGTGGTGGCCGGCCGGGTCGACGGCGCTAGTACAAGGGGTAATCGCACCACTATGTCCATCGAGATCGCCAACGAGTCGGGAGTCGAGGTCGACACCGACGCGATCCTCGCGGTTGCCCGGCACGCCCTGGACGAGATGGGGGTCAACCCGCTCGCCGAGCTGTCGATCCTGCTCGTCGACATCGACTACATGGCCGAGCTGAACCACCGGTGGATGGGCAGCGACGGTCCGACCGACGTGCTCGCCTTCCCGATGGACGAGGGCAGCGTCGACCACGGTCCGGGCGAGTCCGGTGCCGGTGAGCCGGCGCTGCTCGGCGACATCGTGCTCTCGCCCGAGGTCGCCGCGAAGCAGGCGGCGGTGGCCGGGCACTCGGCCGCCGACGAGATGCACCTGCTCACCGTGCACGGCGCTCTGCACCTGCTCGGCTACGACCACGCCGAGCCGGACGAGGAGCGGGAGATGTTCGCCCTGCAGAACAAGCTTCTGCAGAGCTGGCGCGCCGGTCGTAAGGCCGGCTGAGCGCCGTGGAGCCCGCCCAACCTCTGGCAGCGTCCGCCGTCTCGGCGGGCCTGCCGGATGTGCAGTTGATCGTCGTCGCGGTCGTGTTGGTGTTCCTGGCCGGACTCGCGTCGATGACGGACGCCGCGCTGGCGACCGTCTCGCACGCCCGGGCGACGGAGTTGGACAAGGAGGGGCAGCGGGGCGCGGGAGCACTGGCCGCGGTCGTCTCCGACGTGGTCCGCTACGTCAACCTGCTGCTGCTTCTGCGCCTGCTGTTCGAGCTGACCGCGACCACCATGGTGGCGCTGGTCGCGGTGGACAGCTGGGGCGTGGGCTGGCGTGCCGCGCTGGTCACCGCCGGCGCGATGACGCTCGTCAGTTTCGTGGTGGTCGGTGTCGCCCCGCGGACCGTCGGCCGGCAGCACGCGTACGCGGTGGGCCGGGCGACCGCGCCACTGGTCCGCTGGCTGGGCAAGGTCCTCAACCCGCTGGCCAAGCTGCTGATCCTGATCGGCAACGCGGTGACGCCCGGCAAGGGCTTCCCGGAGGGGCCGTTCGGCAGCCAGGTCGAGCTGCGGGAGCTGGTCGACCTGGCCGAGCAGCGCGGCGTGGTGGAGCACGGCGAACGCGAGATGATCCACTCGGTGTTCGCGCTCAGCGACACGATCGCCCGTGAGGTGATGGTGCCGCGGACCGAGATGGTGTGGATCGAGGCGTCGAAGACACTGCAACAGGCGCTCTTCCTGTTCCTGCGGTCCGGGTTCTCCCGGATCCCGGTGATCGGCGAGAGCGTCGACGACGTGCTGGGCGTGCTCTACCTCAAGGACGTCATCCGGCGGACCCAGAACGGGGATCCGGCGGCGGCCGCGCAGGCGGTGGCCGACGCGATGCGCCCGGCGACCTTCGTGCCCGAGTCGAAACCGGTCGACGACCTGCTCTCCGAGATGCAGGCCGCCCGCAACCACCTGGTGATCGTGGTCGACGAGTACGGTGGCACGGCCGGCCTGGTCACCATCGAGGACATCCTCGAGGAGATCGTCGGCGAGATCACCGACGAGTACGACGTCGAACGCCCGCCGATCGAGCACCTCGACGACGGCGCGGTGCGGGTGACCGCACGGCTGCCGATCGAGGACCTGGGCGACGTGTTCGGCGTGGAGCTGCCGGCCGACGAGGTGGAGACCGTCGGCGGCCTGCTCGCACAGACCCTGGGCCGGGTGCCGATCCCCGGTGCCACGGTCGAGGTCGAGGGCCTGCACCTGACCGCCGAGGGCACCACCGGCCGGCGGAACAGGATCGACTCGGTGCTGGTGCGCCGGGTCATGCCGGAGCCGCCCCGCGGCCCGGCCGATGAGAACGTTGCCGAGAATGAGGAAAGACAACCCGCCGATGCCTGACCAGACCTTTGCCGCCGCGACCGTACCGAGCGCGGACGGCGCCGTGCTGAGCGCCGAGGACGCCAAACTGGTGACCTTGGCGCGCAGCTCCCGGGCCCGGGTGGGCTCGGTCGAGGGCGCCGCGGTCCGTGACCAGGACGGCCGCACCTACGCGGCGGCGACCGTGGCCCTGCCGCACCTGGCGGTCACCGCGCTGCAGCTGGCGGTGGCGCAGGCCGCCGCGTCCGGCGCGACCCGGCTGGAGGCGGCCGCGGTGGTGACCGAGGCGTCGACGCTCGACGGCGGTGGGCACGCGGCGGTGCGTGACCTGGCGGCCGACGCGCCGATCCACGTGGCGGGCCCGGACGGTTCGCTGCTGGGCACGGTCACCCAGTGACGGGCCGGGAGCCGGGTAAGAACGGCGAGCAGAAGAAGCGTCAGACCGGCAGCCGTCAGGCCGGTGCCGCCCGCCAGGGCGGTGAGCGTCAGAACGGCGAGCGCCAGTCCGGCGGCAAGCAGAAGCACACCATCCGGAGCCTGACCGCGGATCCGCAGACGGGCACCCGCAAGGGCGGCGACCGTCAGAGCGGCACCGGCCGTCCGGGCGCGGGCCGTCCGAGCGGCGAGGGCCAGGCCGGTGGGGAACGCCGTCTGACGGCCGGCGAACGCAACGAGAAGCTGCGCCAGGAACGGCGGGCGGCGAAGCGGGCCGCCGATCAGGGCGATCAGCAGCAGCGCCCGCGCAAGCCGCGGACCCGCCCCGGCGCCACGGCTGATCGTCATGGCACCACGGGGGCCGGACAGCCGGGGACTGCTCGGGGACGTGCTGGTGCTTCTGAGTCAGGTGTGGCGCGTACCCCTGAGGGATCCTCCGGTGAGGAGAGGCGTGGCGCGCCGCAGCAGCGGGTGCACCGGCACAAGGCCGCGTCTGCCCAGAAACGCGGTGAGGGTGACTACCGCGCGGGTTTCGCCTGTTTCGTCGGGCGGCCGAACGCCGGCAAGTCGACGCTGACCAACGCGATCGTGGGTCAGAAGATCGCGATCACCTCGAACAAGCCGCAGACCACCCGGCACGTCATCCGGGGCATCCTGCACCGCCCCGATTCGCAGCTGGTGCTGGTCGACACGCCGGGTCTGCACCGTCCGCGGACGCTGCTCGGCGAGCGCCTCAACGACCTGGTCCGCGAGACGTGGAGCGAGGTCGACGTGATCGGGGTGTGCTTCCCGGCGGACGAGCCGATCGGGCGCGGTGACCGGTTCATCTCGACCGAGATCAGTGCGCTGAAGGCCACGGTGATCGCCGTGGTGACGAAGGTCGACCTGGTCAGCCCGGCGGTGCTGGCCGAGAGGCTGCTCGCGGTCGCGGAGCTCTACGACTTCGCGGAGATCATCCCGGTCAGCGCGGTCTCCGGGCACCAGGTGGAGAACCTGACCGACGTGATGATCGGTCATCTGCCGCCGTCGCCGCAGCTCTATCCGGACGACGTGCTGACCGACGAGCCGGAGCAGGTGCTGATCGGCGAGCTGATCCGCGAGGCGGCGCTGGAGGGCGTCCGCGACGAGCTGCCGCATTCGATCGCCGTGATCGTCGAGGAGATGTTGGTCGAGGGCAAGCTCACCAAGATCTACGCCGACGTGTACGTGGAACGGGACAGCCAGAAGTCGATCGTGATCGGCAGTCGAGGTGCGCGCCTCAAGGAGGTCGGTTCCCGGGCCCGGGGTGAGATCGAGGAGCTTCTGGGTACCAAGGTTTACCTGGATCTTCATGTCCGGGTGGCCAAGGAGTGGCAGAGGGATCCGAAGCAGCTGCGTAAGCTCGGCTTTTAGATCGAGGTATGGATATTCGCTGACTATGGGATAGTTCACCGCGGTTTGCACTTTTCTGCATATCACGGGTAACACCTGTGGCCATGCGGAACCGGTACCTGGACCTCCTGCGCGCCGTGGCCACCGTTCGGGTGGTGGTGTACCACCTGACCGGATGGGCTGCGCTGACCATCGTCTTCCCGGCGATGTCGGTGATGTTCGCGCTGGCCGGCTCGCTGATGGCGAACTCTCTGGACCGGTTCGGGGCGTGGGCGGTGGAACGCCGCCTGCGCCGCCTGCTGCCCTCGCTCTGGGTGATCGGCGTGATCGCGGTGACCGCGATGCTGGCCACCGGCCGGCCGTGGGACACCCGGATGCTGCTCTGGGGGTTCCCGCTGGCCGACGCGACCGCGCACGGCTGGTGGGCGCAGGCGCTGAACCACACCTGGTACCTGCGCGACTTCCTCTGGTTCGTGCTGCTGTCGCCGCTGGCCCTGCCGGTGTACCGGCGGTTCCCGCTGGCCACGATCGTCACGCCGTACCTGGTGCTGATCGTGCTGACGGTGAGCGCGATCGAGGTGCCGTCGATCGCCTTCCACATGGCGTTCTACGGCGGCGCGTGGATGCTCGGTTTCGCCCACCACGACGGCCGGCTGCAGCGCCTCGGCCGCCGGAAGATTTTTCTGCTGGCCGGGACGCTCGCCGTGCCCGCCGCGATCTGGGTGATCACCCATCCCGGCCCGCGCGGGTACGACCTGAACGACATCCCGCTCGGCAACGCCCTCTGGTCGGCCGCGTTCATCCTGGTCGCGCTCGGCATCACCGCGCCGATGGTGGGCGAGAGCCGGGTGCTCACGCTGCTGAACGCCCGGGCGCTCACCATCTATCTCTGGCACATCCCGATCATCGTGACGGTCGTGCAGTTCGGCGAACGTCACCAGCTGCCCGGCGGCAACGCCGGCCTGATCTGGCGCAGCGCCGTGGTGATCGCGCTGCTCGCCCTGATCACCCTCGCGGTGGGCTGGATCGAGGACCTGGCGGCCGGCCGCCGGCCCGCGCTGGTGCCGGGTCACCGGCCGCTGAGGCCCCCGGCGCCGGGGGCCTCAGCGGCCGGTGACCGTGATGTCGCCGTTGCTCGCTCGTAGGTTCAGGGTGTTCGCCGCCTTCGGGTCGTCGGCAAGGTCCATCACCGTCGCCTCGCCGTGGGCGGACTGGGCGCTGATCCGGTAGTCGCCGCGCGGCACGAACACCTCGATGTCGCCGTTGGCCACTGTCGCCGTCACCGACGACGCCGACGCCAGGTTGAGAGCGATGTCGCCCGACGTGCTGCGCGCCGTCATCGGGCCGGTCGTGCCGAGTGCGACGATGTCGCCGTTGGTGGTCTCCAGGCTCGCGGCGCCGCCACCCGTCACCGAGATGTCGCCCGACGTCGACCGGACCGCCACGTCGCTTGTCGCATCCTCCACGGCGACGTCGCCGGAGGTCAGTTTCAGGTCGACCGGGCCGACCTGGGTGAGGAACACGTCACCGGACCGCATCTCGCCGCGGACCGTCACCCCGGCCGGGGCCTCGATCTCGTAGGAGACGCGGCAGTCGGACCCGCAGTCGGTGGTCAGGGACAGCACCCCGTCCTTCAGGGTGTAGGACGAGCCGGGCGAGGTGCCGCCGGTGACCACCCGCTGGACCTTCGTGGTGGCCTCGGTGCCGGTGCGCACCCGCACGTCGCCATTGCCACCGGTCAGCACGATGTCGGTGACCTTCGTCGTCTCGGTGTCGTTGAAGATCATCCGGGCGCCGACCGCCTGGTCGCATCCGGCCAGGACGAGGGCAGAGGTGAGGATCAGGGCGGCACGTCGGCTCATGGCTCGACGCTATTTCCGGCAGCCCCTGAGACACCACCGGTCCCGCCCCGGAGCCGACCCTGAGATCCGGGTCAGGGTATGTCGTAGGCACCGGGCACAATGGCGGGGTGCCAGCCGCCGGATACCGCCGACAGCTCTACCGCGACGACGCGGTGGTGCTGCGTGTGCAGAAACTCGGCGAGAGCGACCGGATCGTCACCCTGCTGACCCGCCGGCACGGCCGGTTGCGCGCGGTGGCCCGGGGCGTGCGCCGCACCAACTCCCGTTTCGGTGCCCGGCTCGAGCCGTTCGGGCACATCGACCTGCAGCTGGCCGGTTCCCCCGAGGGGGTGGGCAGCTCGCTGCACTCGGTCAGTCAGGTCGAGGCGGTCGCGCTCTACGGCAAGAACCTGCTCGGCGACTACCCGCGATACACCGCCGCCAGCGCGATCTGCGAGACCGCCGAGCGACTCACCCCGGTCGAGCGGGAGCCCGCGCTGCGGCTGTTCCAGCTGACCCTCGGCGCGGTCAAGGCGCTGTCGTCCGGTGAGCACGCCGGCACCCTGGTGCTCGACGCCTACCTGCTGCGCGCCATGGCGTTCGCCGGCTGGGCACCGGCGGTCGCCGAGTGCGCGGTCTGTGGCACCCCCGGGCAGCACGCCGCCTTCGCCGTCCCGGCCGGCGGTTCGGTCTGCCCGGACTGCCGGCCACCCGGCGCGGCCCACCCCAGCCCTGCCACACTCGGCTTGATGAGCGCCCTCACCTCCGGCGACTGGACCGTCGCCGACGCCTCCGAGGCCGAGGTGCGCCGGGAGTGCAGCGGCCTGGTCGCCGCCCACCTGCAATGGCACATGGAACGAGCGCTGCGATCGCTGCCGCTCGTCGATCGACGGGAGTTGAACCCTTGAGCCCGCGTCCGCCCACCCCGCACATCTCCGGTGCCCAGCCGCCCAAGCTGCCCGCCGCGGCGATCCCGAAACACGTGGCGATCGTCATGGACGGCAACGGCCGCTGGGCCAAGGACCGGGGACTCTCCCGCACCAAGGGGCATGAGCAGGGCGAACACAGCCTGTTCGACACCATCGAGGGCGCCATCGAGCTCGGGATCCCCTATCTCTCGGCCTACGCGTTCTCCACCGAGAACTGGAAGCGTTCGCCCGAGGAGGTGCGCTTCCTGATGGGCTTCAACCGCGACGTCATCCGCCGTCGCCGCGACCAGCTGGTCGACCTGGGCGTGCGGGTGGTCTGGTCCGGCCGGTCCGGTCGCCTGTGGAAGAGCGTCATCTCCGAGCTGCAGACCGCCGAGGAGATGAGCAAGGGCAACAAGACGCTCACCCTGCAGTTCTGCGTCAACTACGGCGGCCAGGCGGAGATCGCCGACGCGACGGCGGCCATCGCCCGCGACGTGGCGGCCGGCAAGCTCAAGGCCGACAAGGTCAACGAGAAGACCATCGCCAAATACCTGTACCACCCCGAGGTGCCGGAGGTGGACATGTTCCTGCGGCCCTCCGGCGAGCAGCGCACGTCGAACTTCCTGCTCTGGCAGTCGGCCTATGCGGAGATGGTCTACCTGGACACCCTCTGGCCCGATTTCGACCGTCGCCATCTCTGGTATGCCTGCGAGCTCTACGCGCAGCGCGACCGGCGTTTCGGCGGAGCGCTGCCCAACCCGGTGAGTCCGACATAAAAGATTAGAACCGATGTCGTAGCGGGGTGGTGGGTGCGGACCGTCGCTCCCGCCGAGGGCCCGGCGACTCCCGCTGGCCGCTGCGCGTCCAACCCGCGAGAGCCACCGGGCGGCCTGCGTGAGTGGTGGCGCCCCTCAAGGTTTACGGCCGACGGCGGCCCACACGTTGATGTCGGAGCGGTCCGGGATCAGGGTGCCCGGGTCGGGACGCCACTCACTGGCCGGCACGACCCCCGGATCGACCAGCTCGAGACCGGCGAACAGGTCGGCGAACTCGTCCCGGGACCGGGTCCAGACGTCGGACCTCCCCTGCTCGACCAGCTGCTGATAGAGCGCCTGCTGCTCGGGCGTGCCGAAATCCGAGGTGGCGTGCGTGGCCACCAGGAAACTGCCCGGCGGCAGCGCGTCCAGCAGTCGGCCGACGACCGGTTTCGCCGCGCCGGGACCGTGCAGGAAATGCAGGACCGCGATCAGCATCAGGCCGACCGGCTGCGACAGGTCGAGGGTCTCGCGCAGCGTGTCGTGTGCGAGGATCGCCGCCGGGTCCCTCAGGTCGGCCTCGAGGTATGCCGTCCGGCCCTCGGCACTGCTCGTCAGCAGGTTTTCGGCCATCGAGGTGACCATCGGGTCGTTGTCGACATAGACGATCCGGCTGTCCGGGGCGTGCCGCTGCGCCACCTCGTGCGTGTTGTCGGCGGTCGGCAGGCCGGTGCCGATGTCCAGGAACTGCCGGATCCCGGCCTCGGCGGCCAGGAACCGGGTGGCCCGCTGCAGCAGCGCCCGGTTTGCCAGCGCTCCGACCCGGACCTTGGGGAAGAGCCGCTCCAGCTCGTCGCCGGAAGCGCGGTCGGCGGCGAAGTTGTCGGTGCCGCCGAGCCAGTAGTTGTAGCGGCGCGCGGGATGTGCCGTCTCTGCGTCCACGGCATCCACATTAGATGTTCGAGAGCGCCCTGACTGCCCTCTCGGTGTCGCTGAGGTCGGGCAGGACGACATGCGCGCCGGCCGCCACCAGATCGGCGGCCGCGGTCGCACCGGTCGCCACGCCGATCGCGACCGCGTCGTTGGCCAGGGCCGCCTCGATGTCGCGCACGGTGTCGCCGATGACGACCGGGTGGAAGTCCTCGCCGTACTTGGCGCGGGCCCGCTCCAGGCTGCGCCGCACCAGGGTGGCGCGCAGGCTGTCGTCGGTGCCGTAGCCGCCCACCTCCGCGTCGAACGAGCCGGTCAGCCCGAACGCCGCGACCTTCGCCGCCGCGACCTGCGGGACGTTGCCGGTGACCAGGGTCTGCACCACGGCCGGGTCGTCACCGAGCCGGGTCAGCACCTCGCGGACCCCGGGCATCAGGGTGCCCTGCTCGGCGAACTCGTGCCGGTTGTCGTGCACGATCGCGACGTAACGGTCGAAGAACCGCTCCGGCGTGCAGTCGGTCACCCCGTGGGTGGCGAAGACCTCGGCGCAGATGTCCAGATCGGTGCGCCCGCCGAAGATCGGCGTCGCCCGCCAGTCCAAACCGGTGATCTCGGTGAACGCGGCGATCCAGGACCGGGCGGCGACCCCGCCACCGCGCAGCAGCGTGTAGTCGATGTCCCACATCACCAGGCGCCTCATGAGTCGCCCAGGACCCGCTCGATGTGCGCGACCTTCGCGGTGAGGGCGTCGGTGACGCCGGGGCGGACGTCGGCCTTCAGCGAGAGGCTGACCCGCGGCGCGACCGCGGCGACGGCGTCGACGGCCTGCTTGACGACCGCCATCACCTCGTCCCACTCGCCCTCGATCGTGGTGAACATGGCGTCGGTGCGGTTCGGCAGCCCGGACGCGCGAACGACCCGGACCGCCTCGGCGACGGCGTCCCCGACGGAGTCGCCCGCGCCGATCGGCGTGACGGAGAAAGCGATGAGCATGCCGTCATTCTTCCCGGTGATCCCGCTTGAGTCGATCAATGTACGGATCTAACGTGTGCATGCGACCAGATACATGGAGCTAGTCGCAAGGGACTAGTCACGTCCCGCTTTTCGTCTAGATTGGGGAGGGCTCGACACGTGGGAGATGTGATGACGGAACTACGGGTCAACGTGGAGGTCGAGGCGCTCAAAGCCGCGGCGAAGATCCTTGGAACGGAGGGCGATCCGGAGGCCACCATCAATGCCGCGCTGCGCGAGGTCATTGCTGTGCGCCGCAGAGTCGAGGCATTCGAGCGGTTGGCGGAAATGGGCGACGCCGGCGAGTTCGACGCCCTCGCCGACAAGAAGAACTACCGCCCGCGATGATCAGGTATCTCATCGACACGAGCGCGTTCTTTCGGCTGCTGCGTAATCCCGAGCTGCAGGAGAGGTGGCGAGGCCCCATCGAGTCCGGTTCGATGGCGATCTGCCCGTTGACCGAGCTGGAGATCTACCATTCCGCGCAAACCCCCGAGCAGCGCGCGAGATGGAAGGAGGTGCTCGAGGAGAGCTACTGCTGGGTTGTCATCACCGACCGGGTGTTCGATCGGGCTCCAGAGATCCAGGAAGGGCTCTTCAATATTGGCGCGCATCGCTCCGCCGGGCCCGTTGATCTGGTGGTCGCGGCGGTGGCCGAAGACCACCGGATGACGCTTCTGCACTACGACAACGACTTCGCTCAGGTGGCTAAGGTCACCGGGCAGCCGACCCGATGGGTGGCGGCCCCCGGGTCGGTCAACTGAGGCGTCGCCTGCCTCCCCGCGTCAGAGGAGGTAGGTGGCGATCAGCTGGCTCAGCTGGCGGATGTCGACGTTGCGCTTGAACTCGAGGCGCACGTTGCCGAGACCGCTGAACCACAGGTCCAGCTCCGAGTCACGGTCGAAGCTGCCCGCGGTCTCCACCGAGAAGGCCTGGATCTTGTTGTACGGCAGGGTGGTGAAGTCCGTCTTCGAACCGGTGATGCCCTGCACGTTGGCGGCGATCAGGCGCTTGTCGGTGAAGACGACGAAGTCGCGGACCGTTTTGAAGGTGAAGACGACCCGCTCACCCGGCACGAGGAACGGGGCGATCTGGGAGTGCACCTCCTGCGGGTCGCACGGGTTGAGCTTGAACACGGAGTCGGTCTTGAAGTCGATCACGCAAACCACGGTAGCCGGAGCGGGCCAGCGGTCACGCCTTCCGCAGCAGGGCGGCGACCTCGGTGGCGAGGTCGGTGGTGGCCTCGATCTCGGCTTTGCGGATGGAGACGCTTTCGATGTTGAAGCCGTACGGGACGCCCAGGTGGTCGCAGAAGTCGATCAGGTCGCGGGCGATGGCGACGCACTGCCGGTAGGACTCGGCCAGCGGGTCGGGGGAGTGTTCGATCGAGTTCTGCAGCCAGCGCGGGATGTCGACGCCGAGCCAGCGGACGAACTCGAGGGTCTTCAGCGAGCCGCAGAGCGACAGCGTGAAGACGATCGTGCGCGGGGTGACGCCGCGGCGGCGGCACTCGTAGAAGTAGTCGGAGACCAGGTTCTTCGTCTCGTTGACGTGGTAGACGACCTGGGAGACGAAGAACGACGCGCCGCGGTCCTGTTTGGTGAGCATGCGCAGGTGTTCGTCGGCGCGTTCGCTGATCGCCACGGCGCCCAGCGGCAGGTCCGGCCGGACTTCGGCGCGCAACTCCTGGGCCCGTCGCAGGCCGGTGTGCACGTCCTTGCCGCCGGAGGAGGCGCCGACGAAGACGCCGAGGACCTCCGGGCCGGCGGAGGCCATCCAGTTGCGGAGTTCGTCCTCCGGGTATTTGCCGACGCAGCGGTAGATGATCACCGGCTTGTCCCAGCCGCCCAGGTGGTCGGTCAGGTAGCGGGCCGGGTCCAGGGTCGGCAGGTACGGGAACGGGCGCTCGTCCGGGTTGCGGTCGGATTCGTCGTCGATGTCGTACAGGATCAGGCCGTCGAGGTCGAGGCCGCCCAGCCGGTCGAGGGTGACCGTGGCGATCTCCTTGATTCTCTCCGCGGTGGCGCTGCGGCGGGGCGGGGTGATGCTGAAGAGCAGCACGCCGCCGCGTGCCTCGGCGAGTGATGTGTGCAGAGTGGGACGCGACGACATCCCCTCAGCCTAGGGAACCCGTGATCAGTGGGCGGCGTGGCAGGGAGTCGCATCCCGCCTTTCGAACGGGACCATCCCGTCACCGGTGGCGGGCGGGACGGTCGGCACCACTCGGGCGGCGAACGGTCAACTGATGACCGGCTGGAAGAACCCGGTGAGCACGGCGACGGTCAGGATCAGGGCGGCCAGTCCGGCCGCGCCGGCCAGCAGGGCGGTGTCCGCGCCCGTGAATCGCTGCAGGCGGGCATGGGTGCGGGGTGTCCGCGCGTCGAACCCCCGGGAATCCATCGCCACCGACAGCCGGACACCGCGCCGCAGCGCCCCGACCAGCAGCGCGAACGCGGTCGACGCGAACAGCCGCAGCCGGGCCACCGGGTTGCGCCCGGCGTCCACCCCGCGGGCGCGGCGGGCCAGGGCCAGCGCCCGCCACTCCTGCCCGAGCAGCGGCAGGAGCCGGAACGCGGCGAGCGCCCCGATCGCGAAACGGGCCGGGGCCTTGGCGTTCTGCACCAGCGCGTCGGCCAGGTCGGTGGGGTCGGTGGTGGCGAACACGATGATCCCGGGCAGCGCCACCGCGAAGATCCGCAGGATCAGGGCGGTGGCGGTGGTGAGCACGCCGGTGGTGATCTGTATCGGTCCGAGGGCCAGCAGTAGGGTGCCGCTGCGGTCGGCCGCGAACAGCACCATGGAGACCAGGATCCCGGCGGCGGCGAGCAGCAGCGGGGCGAGACGGCGGGCCAGCACCCGCATCCGGACGCCGAAGGCCGGCAGCAGGGCCAGCTCCACCAGCAGGGCGGCGGCCGGCGTGACCGGATCCACCGTGGAGATCAGCGGCAGCGAGAAGAGCAGCGCGGCGCCCAGCTTGGCGACCGGGTTGCGGCGGGCCAGCGGGGCGGCCGGGTCGGCGACCGGGGCGGGAGCGAGGATCACGGCCGCGATCTCCGGGGGAGTGGTTGTGGGTCGGGCGCGCCGAGCGGGAAGGTGCGATCAGCGAGGGTACGCACGAAGTCCTCGTCGTGGGTGACCGCGACGATAGCGTGCCCCTCGTCCCTGAGCCCCGCGAACAGTCCGATCAGTTCCCGCCACGTCCGCCGGTCCTGGCCGAATGTCGGCTCGTCCAGCACCAGCAGCCGCGGGGCGGTGGCCAGCGCCGTCGCCACGCTCAGCCGCCGCGCCTCGCCGCCGGAGAGGGTGAACGGGTTGGCGTCGGCCAGCCGGGTCAGGCGCAGACGGTCCAGCAGGTCGTCCACGATCCGCCGGATCTCCGCCGGGGACCGGCCGAGCCGTCGCGGGCCGAGGGCCAGTTCGTCGGCCACCCGGCCGGTGACGAACTGGTGTTCCGGGTTCTGGAAGACCGATCCGATCCGCCCGGCCAGGGTGGCGGCCCGCCATCGGTGCGGGGGCCGGTGGTCGCCGGTGACCCGGACCTGTCCCGTGTCCGGGGCGGTCAGCCCGCCGAGCACCAGGGCCAGGGTCGACTTGCCGACGCCGTTGGGGCCGGTCACGGCGAGGACCTCGCCGTCGCGGACGGTCAGCGAGACGGGGTCCAGTCGGCCGGTGACGGCGGCGCTCGTCACGCGTACGACATCGGTTGTCGGGGTTGAGGTGGCCTTGACCGGCGGAATGCTGAAGCCGGGCACCCAGACCCCTTCCGCCGCCAGCCGGTCGCCGTAGGCGGTGAAGACCACGTCGGGGGAGCCGTCGGCGCGCACGCCACCGCCGGGCTCCAGGACCACCACCCGGTCGACGAGTTCCAGTGCCTCGGCGACCCGGTGTTCCACGACGATCAGGGTGGTGTCGGCGCCGGTCGCGCGGGCCACCGCGTCGCGGATCAGCGCGGCGCCCGGCGGGTCGAGGTTGGCGGTGGGCTCGTCCAGCAGCAGAAGCCCGGGCCGCAGCGCCAGGACCCCGGCGAGAGCCAGGCGTTGCGCCTCACCGCCGGAGAGGGCCGCGGTCGGGCGATTGATCGGGTACGGGAAACCGACCCGGTCCAGTGCGTCGCTGACCCGTGGCCAGATCTCCGCGGCCGGCACACCCCGGTTCTCGAGACCGAAGGCCACGTCGTCCCCGCTGCGGGCCATCACCAGCTGGGTCTGCGGGTCCTGGAACACGATCCCGGTCCGGTCCCGGGCCTTGCGCGGCTCGAGGCCGTCGATCTCGATCGTGCCCTCGGCCTCGCCGGAGTCCTCGGGCAGCAGGCCGGCCAGCGCGGCGAGCAGGGTGCTCTTGCCGGCCCCGGAGGGACCCAGCAGCAGCACCCGCTCGCCGTGCCGGATGTGCAGGTCGAGGCCGCGGACCGCCCAGGCGCGGCGCCCGGCGTGCCGCCACCCGAAGTCACGGATCCGAACCTCGGACATGACTAGATGAGTGCCCGTTCCCGGCCGGGTCCGAACCGGTCGAGCACACCGGTCGGTGCCAGCGCCTTCACCAGCACCCAGCCGCCGAGTCCGGCGAGCAGGGCGCCGCTGACCACGGTGAGCAGCGCGTACGGCACGCGGTAGTCCCACAGCGCGTACTTGGCGTTCCAGACGAAGAAGTCGAACAGCGCCGCGGTCACCCCGGTCATCGCGCCGGCCAGCAGCGCGGCCGGCAGTTTCCAGGACCGGTAGAACAGGACCGCGAACGCCAGCTCGGCGCCGAGCCCCTGGACCAGTCCCTGCGGGATGACGGTCGCCCCCCAGGCACTGCCGAGCAGCGCGGAGACGATCGCCGCGACCGCCTCGGTGTACAGCGACGCGCCCGGCTTGCGGATGATCAGGCCGCCCAGCACGGCCGGCAGCAGCCAGACCCCGTAGAGCAGGGTCTGCGCGGGCGGGAAGAAGGCGAAAGCGGCCTCGGTGACGCCCCAGACCGTGTTCCAGGCCCAGAAGATCACGCCGAACGCCACGGCGATGACCGAGGCGATCACGATGTCTATCGTGCGCCAGCGGTGACGGTTGTCCATGATTTGCCTCCCAGCGGGTACCGGGAGGAGACGCATGCCGGCACCGGGCGACGTTGCCCGGAACGCGGCACGGCTGTGAGAGACCGAACTTCCTGCGCTGGCATTACCCAGATCAGGTACGAGGGTCTGCGGGTCCACCCGCACTCTCAGCGCTGTGCGCTCCCCTGTCGGATTACATGTGCTTCGATGACGCTAACACCCGGTTAACGGTGCGGCACAGGGAGGGACCGGTCACATGGAGATCAAAGCCCGAGGCATGACCTTCGACCTGTACGAGGGGGGACCGTCGGACGGCGAACCGGTGCTCCTGCTGCACGGCTTCCCGCAGGATCACCGGGAGTTCGATGCGATGCTGCCGCACCTGCACGCGGCCGGGCTGCGGACGTACACGGTGGACCAGCGCGGATACTCGCCCGGCGCCCGGCCGGGCGAGGCCGCCGCGTACCGGATCACCGAGATGACCGCGGACGTCCTCGCCCTGCTCGACGCGCTCGGGCTGGAGTCGGCGCACATCGTCGGGCACGACTGGGGCGCGAGCGTGGGGTGGCTGCTCGCCGCCAACCACCCCGGCCGGGTGCGGACCCTGACCGCGGTCTCGGTGCCGCATCCGCGGGCGATGATGCTGGCGATGCGGGTCCGGGCCTCGCAACGGGCGCGGATGGCGTACTTCCAGGTGTTCCGGTCGGCGTCGGCGGAACGGCTGCTGTTGGCCCGCAACGGGACCCTGCTGCGCTGGATGCTGCGGCCGCTGCACCACGCCGAACAGTACGTGGCGGCGATGCACGAGCCGGGCCGGCTGACCGGCAGTCTGAACTGGTACCGGGGATACCGGACCGCGGACGTCGCGGACACCCCCACGGTCACCGTGCCGACCACGTACGTGTGGAGCGACCGGGACGGGGTGGTCGGCCGGACCGCGGCGCTGCGGACCGCGGACTGGGTGGATGCGGACTACCAGTTGGTGGCGATGCGCGGGGTCAGCCATTGGGTGCCCGAGCAGGCGCCGCGGGAGCTGGCCGGGTTCGTCCGGTCACGCATCGGCGTTTGACCATGTGGTGGACGGGGAATGGCCGGGCGATGGCCCCCTCGTCGCACCAGGAAAAATCGCACCAGGAAACCGAGAAACAGCGGTGGGACCGGAACTTCGCGGATCTCCTCCAGGAGTTGCGCGTCGCGCAGACCGGCGTGCAGATCCTCTTCGCGTTCCTGCTCACCCTGCCGTTCAGCAGCGGATTCCCGAATACCACCGACATCCAGAAGGACATCTACGTGGTCGCCCTGATCAGCGCGGCGTTCGCCACCGCGATGATCATCTCGCCGGTGGCGTTCCACCGCGCGCTGTTCCGGCAGGGCCGTAAACCGGAGCTGGTCCGGTACGCCCACCGGATGGCCACCGGCGGCCTGGCGTTCATGCTGATCGCGATGGTCAGCAGCGTCCTGCTGATCACGGACTATCTGCTGACCTGGAAGTGGGCGATCCCGCTGACCGTGCTCACCGGCGGCTGGTTCCTGACCTTCTGGGCGCTGCTCCCGTTCGGCCACCGCAACTGGGGCGATGACACCGACCAGGACGGTTACATCATGGACGACGCCGCAGACCGAGCTTCCTGAGTTCCAGCTCCGCCAGGGCGTCCACCGCCGCGCCGTCCCCGGCCCGCCAGCTCTGGGCGATGTCCGGGCCCAGCTTCGCCAGCTGGTTGAGCGGACGGGAGGTGAGCGCCCGCAACGCCAGCAGATCCCGGCCGGCCGGGTCGTCGCGGACCGCCGCGGCGACCCCGGCCCGCCGGATCCAGCGCAGCCGCAACGGCAGCCAGAGGAACAGCACCAGCGCGATCGGCACCGCGATCGCCACCAGCGGCAGGATCAGCGCCAGCTGGTCGACGAACGCCTGCTGGTCCCGGCCGGCCTCGGCGAGGTTGCGGGCCGCGTCGGCGGCGCTGGTGAACGGCTTGGTGAGCTCGTCGCCGACCAGTGGGACCCGGCCCACCTTGCCACCGGCCTCGGCCAGGTTGTCGGCGATGCCGCCGCCGGCGCTCTCCAGTTTCTGACCGGGCACGGCGAGCTGCAGCACCACGTCGTGCACCCACAGGGCGACGCGAATCCACAGGTAGACCCAGAGAACGACGAGGATGTCGGTGATCAGTTGGCGGATCGCGGTCGGCATGCGGTCGGCGTAGAGCTTCACCCCGGAAGC
This sequence comes from Actinoplanes sp. NBRC 101535, assembly GCF_030269225.1. NCBI lineage: Bacteria > Bacillati > Actinomycetota > Actinomycetes > Micromonosporales > Micromonosporaceae > Actinoplanes > Actinoplanes sp. NBRC 101535. The sequence continues at coordinate 90,251 of NZ_BSSY01000003.1, forward strand.
GTCGCACCCCGCGCGCCGTGGCGCATCACCGGAGAATCAGCGGCCCTCACGGGCGTGACTGACCGCGTCGGCCACGATGTGCGCGACGTGCTCGTCGACCAGCGAGTATTCGATCTCGCGGCCGCGGCGGACGCCCCGGACCACGCCGGCGCCGCGCAGCACCCGCAGATGCTGGGACACCAGCGGCTGCGGGGCGCCGAGCTTCTCCACCAGGTCGTGGACGCAGCGTTCGCCGGCGCCCAGCTCGACCACGATGGCGACACGGATCGGCGCGGAGAGCGCCCGCAGCAGCGCGCTCGCCGGCTCGTAGGCCTCGTAACCGGTGACAGTCATATGTGTGACAACCGTACAGGTGGGGTGGTCAGGACTGCAGGACGACGTCCGGTGGCTCGGTGTCGGCGGCGGCCCGCGCGGGACGTCGCAGGCGCCCCCGGACGGTCGCGGTGATCGCGGTACCGAGGAAGGCCGCCAGCGCGAGGAGCACGGTGGTGGCGCCCGGCGCGGTGTCCGCCTCGGCCGACACCAGGATGCCCGCGCCCGCCGAACCGACGCCGACCAGCATGGCCAGCGCCATCGTGCCCTTGAAGCCGCGGGTGACCTGCTGTGCGGCGGCGACCGGGACCACCATCAGGGCGGAGACCAGCAGCAGGCCGACGGTACGCATGGCGATCGTGACGGTGATCGCGGTGGTCACGGCGAGGAGGATGTTGAGGGTCCGTACCGGCAGGCCGCTGACCTTCGCGTACTCCTCGTCGTTGCAGAGGGCGAACAGGGCCGGCCGGAACACCAGCATCGCCACCAGTACCGCCGTGCCCAGCACGCCGATGACCACGATGTCCTGCGCGGACGTGGTGATCAGCGAACCGAAGAGGTACTGCATCAGGTTGGCGTTGCTGCTGTTGTCGGAGAGGCCGACCAGCACCACGCCACCGGCGATGCCGCCGTAGAAGAGCAGTGCCAGCGCCAGGTCGCCGGAGGTGCGCCCGCGCTCGCGGATCAGCTCGACGCCGACCGCGCCGATCGTGGCGACCAGTACCGCGGTCACCACCGGGGAGTTGTCGGTGAGCAGGCCCAGGCCGACGCCGGTGAGGGCCACGTGCCCGATCCCGTCGCCGATCAGCGACAGGCGCCGTTGCACGAGGTAGATCCCCAGGGCGGGCGCGACGAGACCGATGATCAGGGCGCCGGCCAGGGCGCGGAGCATGAAGGGGTACGCCAGGAGCTCCATCAGAACGTCGTCGTCCCTTCCGTGGGAGCCCACTCGCAGATGGTCGCCTTGACCTCGTCGGCGTGCGGGTGCACGTGGTCGTGTCCCGGCTCGGCGTGGTGCCCGGCCGGTTCCGGTGGCGTCCCGGAATACGCGATCCGGCCCTCGTGCACCACGATGGACCGGCCGATCAGCGGGCGCAGCGGGCCCAACTCGTGCAGGACCAGCAGGATGGTGCCGCCACCGGCGGCGAACCGGGCGAGCGACGCGGCGAACGCCTCCTGGCTGGCGGCGTCGACGCCGGCGTTCGGCTCGTCGAGCACCAGCAGGTCGGGTTTGCCGGCGAGCGCCCGGGCGATCAGGGTGCGCTGCTGCTGGCCGCCGGAGAGGGTGGCCACCGGGTCGTTGATCCGGTCCAGCAGGCCGACGTCGGTGAGCGCGTCGCGGACCGCGGCCTTGTCGGCGGCGCCCGGGAAACGGAAGATGCCGCGCCGGGCCAGACGGCCCGACGCGACGACCTCGCCGACGGTGGCGGGTACGCCGCTGCCCGCGCCGAGGCGCTGGGGGACGTACCCGATCCGTTCCCAGTGCCGGAACCGGCGCTGGGGTGTGCCGAACAGTTCGATCTCGCCGCGGCGCAGCGGGACCAGGCCGAGGACGGTCCGGATCAGTGTGGACTTGCCCGATCCGTTGGCGCCGAGGACCGCGACGACCTCACCGGCGGTGACGCTCAGGGAGATGTCCCGCAGGATCTCGCGACCGTCGTAGCCCGCGGCGCCGTGCCGTACCTCGACGACACTGTCGGCATCGGTCATGCGGAACACTCCAGTGCTGTGGTCAGGGCGGCCAGGTTGGCGCGCATCACCGAGAAGTAGTCTGCTCCCTCCTCGGTGATGCCCTCGAGCGGGTCCAGGACCGCGGTCTTGGCGCCGACCTCCTGCGCGATCGTCTCGGCGACCTTCGGGCTGACCAGGGTCTCGAAGAAGATCGTGGTGGTGCCGCTGGCCTTGGCGGTCTCGGCGACCTCGGCGAGGCGCTGCGGGGACGGCTCGGCCTCCGGGTCGATGCCGGTGATGCCGACCTGGGTCAGGTCGTACTTCTCGGCCAGGTAGTGGAACGCGGTGTGGCTGGTGACCAGTTCGCGGCGGGCGCAGGTCTTCAGGCCGGCGGTGTACTCGCCGTCGAGCGCGGTGAGCTCGGTGTGCAGGGCTGCGGCGCGGGCGGTGTAGTCGGCCGCGTGGTCCGGGTCGGCCTGGCCGAGGCGCTCGGCGAGTTTGTCGCCGATGGTGGCGAGCCGGGTCGGGTCGAGCCAGACGTGCGGGTCGGTGCCGTTGGTGCTCTCCTGCTCGTGCTCCTCCTCGCCCTCGGCGTGCTCCTCCTCGCCGTGCGGGTCGGCCTCGGTGGCGGCCAGCAGCTGGACCGCGGAGCCCGCGTCGAAGACGTGGTCGCCACCGTTCTGCTTCACCGCGTCGTCCACGGCGGGCTGGAAGCCGCTCAGGTAGACGACCAGGCCCGCCTCGGTGATCTGCCCGACCTGGCCGGCGTTCAGTTCGAGGTCGTGCGGCTCGGCGCCGGGCTTGGTGAGGTTGGTGACGCTGACCGCGTCGCCGCCGATCCGCTCGCTGACGAACTGCAGCGGGTAGAACGCGGTGACCACGGAGAGTTTGCCGTCGTCGGCGCCCGCGGTGCCGCCGCAGGCGGCGAGGGGGATGGTGAGGAGCAGGGCGGGGAGCAGGCGGCGCATCATGCCACCAACTGTCGTCGATAATGACAATGATTGTCAAAAGCGCATGGGTTCCACCGATCAGGTGACGATCTTGGAGATGGCCCCCGCGATCAGCAGCGTGAGCAGGACCAACCGGACCACCCGGGTGACCCCGGTCTGCACCGGCCAGGTGGTGAAGGTGAGCGTGCCCACCCCGGCCGCCAGCACCACCAGCAGCAGGGCCCCGACGATGCCGGGCAGGAACAGCCCGGCCAGCAGCAGGACGAGCGCCCCGGCGAACGCCGCCGTCGGGTTCACCCGGGACAGCCGGCGCAGAAGATGATCGGGCGGGGTCACTGGCGGCTCCTGTCGGCGTGCGTACCCTCGGTCACATGCTGGTGCTCAACCGCTTCACGGTCCCGCCGGACACGCAGGACGACTTCGCCGCGCGGGCCCACGCCGCGCTCGACGCCCTGGCCCGCAGCAACGGGTACCGGTCCGGCAAGCTCACCCGGGCCATCGAGGATCCGGAGCACTGGATCCTGGTCACCGAGTGGGAGTCGGTCGGAGCCTACCGGCGCGCGCTCGGCGGCTTCGACGTCAAGGTGCACGCCACCCCGCTGCTCGCGCAGGCCCTCGACGAGCCGTCCGCCTTCGAGACCCTGGCCGAGGCCGCACCGGGCGAGCCCGTGGTCGTCAGCGCCAGTGACCGGGCCGCCGATCCCTGGCGCTGACGGTCAGGTGCACTCGCGCGATCCACGACACAGGACCTAGGCTGGGAGACATGAACCCGGCGCCGCCCACCGCATACTTCCCGCCGCCTGAGCCGGGTTCCACGGTGCCGCCGCCGCCCCAGGGTCCCGGCGTGCACCCACCCTTCCCGGCGCCGCCGGTCGAGGGCCGGGGCAAGCGGATCGGACTCGGGCTGGGCATCGGCGCCGGTGTGCTGCTGCTGGTCTGCGGTGGTGGCACGGGCGCGCTGATCGGGCTGGGCGCCGCGATGGAGTCGTCCTTCGACGAGCAGGCCGGGGTCGTGGTCAGCCGCTACCTCGACGCCGTGCAGGACCGGTCGTTCTCCGAGGCGTACGACCAGCTGTGCCAGGACGCGCAGGACGACGAGAGCAAGGCGCAGTTCATCGCCCGGATGTCGACGGGGGATCCGTTCACGTCGTACACCGTCGGTGATCTTGATCTGGTGACCGGCTCGGTCCCGGTGGATCTGCGCTACGCCGACGGCGACGTCGAGCAGGTCTATGCCGAGCTCGGGCAGAACACCACGACAGGCGCGTTCGAGGTGTGCGGCGTCGGAGAGTAATCTCACTGTTCGTCCTGACACATCCACGTTTCCCCGCCGACACCCAGCCGGCGTAGGAGGAGATCCACATGCCTGCCGACCGTATCGACGCCGTCGTCAACCTGGCCAAGCGCCGGGGCTTCGTCTTCCCCTCCAGCGAGATCTACGGAGGCACCCGCTCGGCGTGGGACTACGGTCCGCTCGGCGTGGAGCTCAAGGAGAACGTCCGCCGGCAGTGGTGGCGCACCATGGTCCAGCAGCGCGACGACATCGTCGGCCTGGACTCCGCCGTCATCCTGTCCCGCGACGTCTGGGCCGCCTCCGGTCACCTCGACGCGTTCGTCGACCCGCTGACCGAGTGCCAGTCCTGCCACAAGCGGTTCCGGGCCGACCACCTCGAGGAGGCGTGGGAGGCCAAGCACGGCAACCCGCCGGCCTCGCTGCAGGAGCTCAACTGCCCGGACTGCGGCAACAAGGGCACCTTCACCGAGCCGAAGATGTTCAACGGCCTGATGAAGACCTACCTGGGCCCGACCGAGAGCGCCGAGGGCCTGCACTACCTGCGCCCGGAGACCGCCCAGGGCATCTTCGTCAACTACAACAACGTGGCCACCGCGGCCCGCAAGAAGCCGCCGTTCGGCATCGCCCAGATCGGCAAGAGCTTCCGCAACGAGATCACCCCGGGCAACTTCATCTTCCGTACGCGTGAGTTCGAGCAGATGGAGATGGAGTTCTTCGTCGTGCCCGGCAGCGACGAGGAGTGGCACGAGTACTGGTTGCAGCAGCGCTGGAACTGGTACACCGACCTGGGCCTGTCGGAGAGCAACCTGCGCTTCTTCGAACACCCCAAGGAGAAGCTCTCGCACTACTCGAAGCGGACCGTCGACATCGAGTATCGCTTCCGGTTCGGTGGCACCGAGTTCGCCGAGCTCGAGGGCATCGCCAACCGCACCGACTTCGACCTGGCCACGCACTCGAAGCACTCCGGCGTCGACCTGTCCTACTTCGACCAGGAGAAGGGTGAGCGCTGGGTTCCGTACGTCATCGAGCCGGCGGCCGGCCTGACCCGCGCCGTGCTGGCGTTCCTCCTCGAGGCGTACGACGAGGACGAGGCGCCCAACACCAAGGGCGGCGTCGACAAGCGGACGGTCATGCGCTTCGACCCGCGGCTCGCGCCGATCAAGGTCGCGGTGCTGCCGCTGTCGCGCAACCCGGAGCTGTCGCCGAAAGCCCGCGAGCTGGCGGCGAACCTGCGCAAGCGCTGGATCGTCGAGTTCGACGACTCGCAGGCGATCGGCCGCCGCTACCGCCGGCAGGACGAGATCGGCACCCCGTTCTGCGTCACGGTCGACTTCGACACCCTCACCGACGACGCGGTGACGGTCCGGGACCGCGACACCATGAAGCAGGAGCGCGTCTCCCTCGACCAGATCGAGGACTACCTGATCAAGCGCCTGCCCGGCTGCTGAGGTCTCCGCCCCCGCCCCGGCGTCAGAAGACGAAACCGCCGGGGCGGTGGTTGCGGTCGGCGATCAGGCCGGCCAGGGTGGCGACGGCGATCTCCGCCGGGGTACGCGACCCGATGTTCAACCCGACGGGCCGGTGCACCCGGGCGATCTGATCCTCGGGCACGCCCCGTTCCCGCAGGGCCGCCACGTGCGGGCCCTCGTGCCGCGGGTTCCCCACGATCCCGACCCACCGGGTCCGGGCCCGCAGCGCCTCCTCCAGCAGGATCCCGATCTCCGGCCGGTGGTGGTCGGTGAGCAGCACGTCGGTGTGCTCGTCGAGCCCGGCCGCGGACAGGTCGTGGACGAGCGCGTCGCCGTGTGCCCGCGGGGTGCCGCCCAACCGGGCCGGGTCCGGTTCCACCAGCACGGTCCGGAAGCCCAGCTCGACGCCGAAGCGGACGAGCATCTCCGCCGTCGGTGACGCGAACACCGCCACGAGCCGCCTGGGCCCATCCACACTCATCCTGCCGACTCTGCCAGAAGTGCCGATGGCCCGCCTGCTGGACGTCGACTGTGGCCTTGGCCACACATTCACCTTCTGTGATCATCCTGTTGACGGAAAGAAACGCCTGGTTAACCATCGTGGTCGATGCGATGAGCTGGGCGGCCGCCGATTTTCCGGGGCATCGCGCCGTTGAGCGATGCTCTATAAAGAGTCGATCTTTTTGAGTGAAGACACTCGATCGACTAAGGCGGGAACATTTGCGGAACAGAACAATCCTCGCCGGGCTGACGATCTCCGCGGTCGCCGTGGGGCTGGCCGGAAGTGCCCCGGCCCTCGCTGTGGTCAACGGCTCGGCCGTCGCTGACGGCACCTACGGCTTCGTCGCGCACGTCGCGGTCGGCACCCCGGAGACCGGCGGGCAGGCCTGCACCGGCGCGCTCGTCGACCCGCAGTGGGTGATCACCGCGGCGGCCTGCTTCGCCGTCGACGGGCAGGCCCCGGCGGCCGGCAAACCGTCCCGGCCCACCACCGTGACGATCGGCCGCGCCGACCTGAGCGGGACCGCGGGCCAGGTGCGCACCGCCGCCCGGCTGGTGCCGCACCCGAGCCGCGACGTGGTGCTGGTCCGGCTGAACCAGCCGACCACCGTCACCCCGGTCGCCCTGGCCGCGACCGCTCCGGCGACCGGTGACCTGCTGCGCGTGGCCGGGTACGGCCGGACCGCCACCGAGTGGGTGCCGGGCCGGCTGCACAGCGCCCAGTTCCAGGTGAACACGGTCGGCGCCGGCCTGCTCGACGTGGCCGGCGTGACCGAGAACCAGCCCGGCGTCTGCAAGGGCGACGCCGGTGGGCCCGCGCTGCGCGAGACCGGTGGCGTGACCGAGCTGGTCGCCATCAACCACGCCTCCTGGCAGGGGGGCTGCATCGGCGTGGACGAGACCCGCCGGGACGCGACCGAGACCCGGATCGACGACCTCGGCTCGTGGATCCGGACGTACGCGCCCGGTGGGTTGGCGGAGGACCACCGCGACGACGTCAAGATGGTCTACAGCTACGCCGACGGCTCGGTCGGACCGTTCACCTTCACCACCGCGGCGGACGGTGCGATGACCGCCCGCGGTGGCTGCCGCACCGCCGTCGGGCTGTACAACGTCAACCGCCTGAAGACCTTCAAGGGCGACTTCAACGGTGACGGCCGGATCGACCAGGTGGTCCTCAACGGCGTCGCCGACGCTCAGACGCTCACTCTGGACACCTTCCTGACCAACGCCGACGGCACCTGCTCGGCCGGCGTCCGGTCCTGGACCAGCACCACCTTCGGCACGTACGAGCGGCTGCTGATGACCAGCGGCGACTACAACGGCGACGGGCGCACCGACCTGGCCGGGTTCTACAACTACGCGAACGCCTCGATCGGCCTGTTCACCTGGATCGCCCGGGCCGACGGCACGTTCGGGTCGCCGACCCGCAGCTGGTTCAACGACGCCACCCCGTACTGGGGCGAGATCGCCCGGATGAAGGTGTTCAGCGGCGACTTCAACGGTGACGGCCGCGACGACGTCGGCTCCTTCTACAAGTACGCGGACAACAGCGTCGGCATCTACAGCTGGACCTCGACCGTGGCCGGTGGCTTCGGCGAGGACGCCCGCGTCTGGTCCGTCCCGGCCTCCCCGTACTGGGGCGACCCGGACCGGCTGCGGATCGCCGCCGGCGACTTCAACGGTGACGGCCGTGGCGACGTGGCCGGCTTCTACAACTACGCCAGCGGCGAACTGGCCATGCTGACCTGGACCGCCAAGGCGGACGGCACCTTCAACAGCCCGTTCAGCTCGTACAAGTCCACCACCAGTGGCTGGGGCTCGTGGGACCGGACCCGGTTCACCTCGGGCGACTTCAACGGTGACGGCCGCGACGACCTGGCCGCGCTCTACGGGTACGCCGACGGCAGCCTGGGCCTGCACACCCTGGTCGCCAACGAGCAGGGCGGCTTCGCGTCCCCGGTGCGGTCGTGGACGTCGGCCACCTTCGGCTCGTACGCCAGCATCAACCTCGCCGAAGACCCGGTCTGATCTCACCGATTCGAGTCCAGGGTGCCCTTCGTGGCACCCTGGACCGCGTGACTGCACCGCTCATGCTCGGCAACCATGCCGTCAATCCGCCCGTCGTGCTGGCCCCGATGGCGGGCATCACCAACGTGGCGTTCCGGCGACTCTGTCGCGAGCAGGGTGGCGGGGTCTACGTCTGCGAGATGATCACCACACGGGCGCTGGTGGAGCGGATCCCCAAGACCCTCAAGATGATCGCGTTCGCCGAGGACGAGGGCTTCCGCAGCCTGCAGCTCTACGGCGTCGACCCGGACGTGACCGCGGCCGCGGTGCGGATGATCGGCGAGGACGGCCTGGCCGACCACATCGACCTGAACTTCGGCTGTCCGGTGCCCAAGGTGACCCGTCGCGGTGGCGGTTCGGCCCTGCCCTGGCGCCGCCGGCTCTTCGCCCGGATCGTCCAGCAGGCGGTCGCGGCGGCGAAACCCTACGGCATCCCGCTGACCATCAAGATGCGCAAGGGCATCGACGACGACCATCTGACGTACGTCGAGGCCGGTCTCGCCGCGCAGGAGGCCGGCGTCGCCGCGGTCGCCCTGCACGCCCGCACCGCCGAGCAGCGCTACTCCGGCAAGGCCGACTGGGATGCGATCGCCACCCTCAAGCAGGCCCTGGACGTGCCGGTGCTCGGCAACGGCGACATCTGGGAGGGCTCCGACGCGCTGCGCATGGTCGCGCACACCGGCGTCGACGGGGTCGTCGTCGGCCGCGGCTGCCTGGGCCGCCCGTGGCTCTTCGCCGACCTGGAGGCCGCGTTCACGCAGGGCGACGGCTACCGTCCGGTGCTGCCCACCCTGGGCGAGGTCGCCAAGATCATGTCGCGGCACGCCCAGCTGCTGGTCGAGGCGCTGGAGGACGAGAAGCACGGCTGTGCCGACTACCGCAAGCACGTCGCGTGGTACCTCAAGGGCTTCCCGGTCGGCAGCGACCTCCGCCGCCGGCTGGCGATGATCTCCTCGTTGGCCGAGCTCGATGACCTGCTGGCCCAGCTAGACCCGTCGATCCCGTTCCCCACCGACGCGCTGGGTCAGCCCCGGGGCCGGGTCAACGCCCCCGGCAAGGTCTCCCTGCCGCACGGCTGGCTCGACAGCCGCGACGAGGACGTCGTCCCCGAGGGCGCCGAGACCGACGAGTCCGGCGGCTGATTCCTCAGGTACGACCTACCGGGAGCCCCCACCCACCCGCGACCTGAGCGTCACTCCGGCCTGTGCCGCCACCGCCGGGCTGAGATCGGTGTGCATGCACCCGTTCCGGTGAATCCATCGACTATCCTCTTGGCTGAAAATAAGTCAGAACTTATTTTTTGGTGTCATGTGGGAGGTTGTACTGCTGGCCCCGGTGGAGGAGTGGTTTCTCAGCCTTTGCGAGGAGGACCCGACGACCGCCAACCGAATCACGGAGGCGATCGACCACCTCTCGGAGGTCGGGCCGGGACTGGGGCGGCCAATGGCGGATCGGGTACACGGAAGCACGCTGCATCATTTGAAGGAGTTGCGTCCCGGCTCGGCCGGTCGTTCAGAGATTCGGCTGCTGTTCGTCTTCGACGTTCAGCGTGAGGCGGTGATCCTGGTCGGTGGGGACAAAGCCGGGCACTGGAATCGCTGGTACAAAGAAAACATCCCGATTGCCGAGAGCCGGTACGAGGAATACCTGATCGAACGCGAGAAGGAGAAGCCATGACCGGTCGGCGGTGGAGTGAGGTCAGGGCCGAGGCGATGGAGCGGCAACCCGCGCTGGCGACTCCCGAGGCAGCAGCGGAACGTGCTGCCGTCCGGGTCGAGAACGTCGGCCGGATCCGTGGGCACGAGCTGGCCGAGATGCGGAAGTCGGCCGGCCTCACGCAGGCCGACGTCGCGACCGCACTCGGTGTGACCCAGGCCCGTGTCTCGCAGATCGAGCACGGCCATGTCGACAGCCTGGACACCCTCCGGGCCTACGCCGAGGTGTTGGGCGCCGAGGTCTCCGTCGTGGTCTCCCGAGGGCCGATCACGCTCCGGGTCGCCTGAGACGGCCCGGAACCGGGTGGTCAGCGGGGGACGTGGTCGGTGGACCGGGTCAGGGACTGCCAGCGGTCGGTCTCCTCGGCGACCGCGGCCAGTTTGGTGCGGATGTCGGTGAGGGTGGAGCTGCCGAGCGGGATCCTGGCCGGCATCTGATCCAGCCCGGCGACGGTGAGGATCGCGGCGGCCGCGCGGACCGGGTCGCCCTCCTGGTTGCCGTCGGTGGCGTCCGCCCAGGCCCGGGAGGCGCCGCCGGTCGGTGTGTAGTCGTCGATGACCAGGGCGGCACGCCGCAGGGAGGTGCCGCTGAGGAAGTCGGTGCGCAACGGGCCGGGCTGCACCGACGTCACCTGGACGCCGAGTGGGGCGAGTTCCAGCCGCATCGCCTCGGTCAGCCCCTCGACGGCGAACTTGGTGGCGCTGTAGACGCCCCCCAGCCCGCCCAGGCGGCCACCCCGCCGGTGGAGCTGATGTCGAGGACCCGGCCCCGGCCGGCGGCCCGCATCACCGGCAGCACCGCGCGGGCGACAGTGAGCAGGCCGAACACGTCGGTGTCGAAGACGTCGCGCACCTCGGCGTCGCTGCTCTCCTCGACCGCGACCACCGGGTCTCCGAACACCGGCACGGGGTGAAACGGTTCTTCCACGAGGCCGTCGGCGATATGCGGCTCAACTGGCAGACGCTTCTATCTGCCCGGCGGCCTCGGGCAGAGCGTCGTCGTCTACAGCGCCGACACCGGCTCCCCGTCCGAGGAGAAGCTGCGGCTGCTGGCCAGCTGGACCGCCGCCCCTACCGATTCAGTTGAACCGCCACGATGATCGCGGCGATCAGGGCGAGGGCGGCGACGATCGCGGCGGCGATCTTCACCGCGCTGTACGGACGCTCGCCCGCCACCTCGGCGGTGCGGCCGTTGACCACCACGTTGAACGTCCGGCCGGCGTGCAGGTAGCAGGCGATCCACACCGGCAGCAGCATCAGCTTGAACATGACGTGGTGGTACTCGGTGTCGACCGCGTCCACCCGCTGCTCGTCGCCGCCGATGTCGTCCCGGCAGTCCCGTTCGATGACCGGGGCCATCCGGGACTTCGCCCGGTCCAGGCCGGTCTCCGGTTCGACGTCGTAGCGCAGCGTCTCGTGCCCGGCCAGGAACTCCGGCCGGTACGCCTGCGACTCCAGCAGCGGCCACGGCTCGAGACCGTCCAGGTGGTCGGGCAGCACCCGCCCGGTGCCGGCGACCAGCACGTCGTCGAACGTGCGCTGGACCGTGCCGGAGGCCGGCCACCAGCGGGTCTTACGGACCTGCCGGGACTTGGTCTCGCCGTTCTCGGTGTACGTCTCGGTGACCCAGTAGTGCTCGCCGCGCTGCCCCCGGTAGTGCGACACGGTGTGCGCGTCGTACGTCCAGTGCGGCAGGTACGAACTGTGCGCCGACTCCGCCTCGGTGACCTTCTTGAGGCTGTTCGGCGCGAACCACCGCGACGACGCCCAGCCCCGCAACGCCTCGCGCAGGGCCGGCTTGTCCACGGTGAACGGCAGCACCGCCTCCGGGACGACCTGTTCGCCGGAGGTCACGTCGGCGACCAGGGGCGCGCCGCAGAACCCGCACCGGTCCGAGATCTTGTCGCTCTGGGTGACCGCACCGCAGCCCTGGCAGGTGAACGTGTGCGGCGCCAGGCTGGCGATCGGTTTCCGGGGCAGGACGGCGAACGAGGCGTACGCGTGTTCCCGCACCGCCCGTGCCGGGGCGGCGATCGGCGTCTCGGCACCGCAGTACGGGCATTTGAGGACGCTGGTGCCGGGCGCGAACTCGACGTTGGCCCCGCAGTTCGCACACGGGTACTGGGTCTGCTGGGCCGTCATTGCGGCGGCAGGGGCGGCGGAACCGCGGCGAACACGCTGTTCAGTTCGGCGACCTGCCCGGCGGCGGTCCACCCGGCCATCCCGCTGCGCCACACCAGGGTGTCCCGGGTCAGCGTGCCGGAACCGGCGTGCCCGGTGAGCGCGGCCAGGTCGAACGGCCCCTGCTGCTGACCGCCGAGGGCGGCGAACCACTCGCCGGCCGGCAGCGGCGGGGGAACGATCGGTGGCGGTGTCGCGGCCATCGACTGCGCGGCCCGCTGCCCGGCGGCCATGCCCAGCCCGAGGCCGATCGCATCGCCGGCGCCACCCGGGTTGCCGGCGGCGTCCTCGATCGCGTTCGCGGTCTGGAACTTCGTGTACGCGTCCAGGTCGCCCAGCACCCCCATCGAGGTGCGCTTGTCCAGCGCCTGCTCCACCTCGGGCGGCACCGAGATGTTCTCGATGACGAACTTGGGGATCGCGATGCCGGACGAGTCCAGCTCGTCGGTGAGGACGGCGGCCAGGGTGCTGCCGATGGAGAGCTGCTTGGCGGCCAGGTCCAGCATCGGCACGTTCGCGGTGGCGAGCGCGCTGCCCAGGTGGCTGACGACCAGCTGCCGCAGGTATTCCTGCACCTCGGCGGTGCGGAACTGCGGGTCGGTGCCGACCAGTTCGGTGAGCAGCTTGCCGGGGTCGGTGACCCGCATGGCGAAGGCCCCGAAGGCGCGCAGCCGGACCGCCCCGAACTCCGGGTCGCGAACCATCACCGGGTTCTGCGTGCCCCACTTCATGTCGGTGAACTGCCGGGTGCTGACGAAGTACACCTCGGCCTTCCACGGCGACTCGAACCCGTACTTCCAGCCCTTGAGGGTGGACAGGACCGGCATGTTCTGCGTGGTCAGCGTGTGGGTGCCCGGACCGAACACGTCGGCGACCCGGCCCTCGTTGACGAACACCGCGGTCTGCGACTCGCGGACGACGAGCTTGGCGCCCATCTTGATCTCGTTCTCGTAGCGGGGGAACCGCCAGACGATCGTGTCGCGGCTGTCGTCCAGCCACTCGATGATGTCGACCAGCTCACCCTTGAGTTTGTCCCAGAGTCCCACGCCGGTGTCCCCTCGCCTGTGCCGATCTTCGTGCGGCGCCGACCGTACCAAAACCGGTCTAGCTGGGAGAAGGCCTACCGGCGGAGGGTGACCAGGGCGGCGGCGAGCAGCGGCACACCGGCCAGCACGAACAGGGTGCTCAGCGGGAGCGGCACGGCGAACAGGGCGTAGATCGCGACGGCGAACACCTCGGCCCCGAAACCGCTCACCGACAGCACCGTGGTCCGGGCCGGGCCGCTGATCGCCTCCTGCAGGCGCGTCCCGGTGTGCACCACCGCGAACTGCAGCGCCCCGAAAGCCACCGCGACCACCAGCAGGCCGGCCGGATGCGGCACGGTCGCGCCCATCGCCGGCAGCGCCGCCGCCAGGGTGAGGACGCCGGCGAGGCGCCGCGGCGAGGTGCGGGGCAGTCGTGCGGCAAGTGCGCTTCCCCCGGCCATCGCCGCCGCGGTCAGAGCAAACAGTGGGGGTACGCCGTGAGCGCCCGCACCCTTGTCCGCGGCGAGCAGCGGAAGGTACTCGTCGAGCGCCCCGAACCCCGGGACGAGTGCCGCCACGAGCAGCAGCCGCAGGACGCGCCCGTTCCCGGTGGCCTCCCGCAGTCCCGCCCGCAGGACCGCCCGGTAGCCACGGTCGTCCGGCGCCGGCACCACGGGAGCCGCGATGCCGGGGGCCACCCCGGGACGGTTCGTGCTGCGGTCGTCGGGGGTGTGGCTCGTACCCCGGCGTGGTTCTTCCGGGAGACGCAGCGCGAGGAGACCGCCCAGGGTTACCGTCGCGATGCTGATCGCGCCGACCAGCCGATAGCCGCCGGCGGCCAGGGCGGGAGTGGCGAGCAGGGCCGCGGCAAGTATGCTGAGCTGCGCGATCGTGCCGCCGCGGCCGATCGTCCTGGTGTAGCTCTCCGGATCGCCGGACCGGTCGTGGACCAGCGACTCGAGGGTGCCGGAACTCAGCGCCCCGCCGGCGCCCCACAGCACGAAGCCCAGTGCGAAGCCCGGGTAGGACGGCCGGAGCAGCCAGACGGCGTAACCGGTCGCGGTGAGGAACTCACCGAGCGCGTAGACACGCTTGCGGGACCAGACGTCGGCGAACGCGCCGGACGGGATCTCGCAGACGAAGGACACCACCGACCAGATCACGAACAGCGACGAGATCTCGCTGGTGGTGAGCCCGGCGCCGGCGAAGATCAGCGCGTAGACCGGGTAGAGGAGCACGCCCTCGGAACAGGCGCGAACCGTGTAGTAGAGCCGCTGTCAGCGTCAAACCGGGTGCATGAGGCCAGTCTGCCGCACGCGTCAACGCAATTCGGCCTCGTCGGCGGCGGCCCGGCCGGACTCCCAGCCCTCGAGGCTGTCGATGCGGCTGCCGCGGGCCCGGACCGTGCGGGGGAAGACCTTCTCCATCTGCTCACGCACCTGGATGTCCCGGGTCCGCAGCACCGGCAGCAGATCGTCGCGCTCGGCGAACTCGCGCTCGGCGACCTGGCGCAGCCGCTCGCCGATCCGGTGTGCGTAGGCGACCAGGAACGACCGGCGGAACGCCTTCACCCGGGCGCGCCCCTTGCCCGGCTCGTCGCGGGTCATCGCCCGGTTCGCCTGGACCAGCAGCGAGGTGTGCAGCAGTTCGACCGCGTCGATGTCGGCGTCGAACCCGAAGACCGTGCTGAAGCCCAGCTCCGGCGACCAGACCGTGCGGCACGAGTTGGCCCGGGCCACCGCGTCGAGCAGGCTGGCCTTCTCACTCTCGTAGGGGTGGTCGACGCCGATCCGCCGGGCGAACGGGGTCAGATCGACCGCCGGGGCGGTGACCTCCTCGATCCGGTATCTGGTGATCAGCTCCTGGGCCTTGGCGCTGTAACTCTCCGCCTCGGCCGGGAACTCGGTGGCCTCCGCCTTGGCGAGCAGCGCCCGCACCCGGTCCAGCATCTTCGAGTCGCCGTGCCGCGGCACGGTGGTCAGCGGGGTGCCGGGCGGCGGGATGAGGATCTCGATGCCGGGCAGCCGCCGCAGCTCGGCGAGCAGGTCGAGGGAGGCGTCCAGCACGGCGATCCGGTCCGGCCGGCGACCTTCCGGGGTACGCGTGACGCCGGCCTGATCCTGCCAGCGCGGGTCGACCGGGCTCTTGCCCCGGAGGAAGGCGGCCGCGGCGTCGGCGACCAGGGGCGGCTGGAGCGGGTTGCCGCGGCGCGCGACGGCCCGCTGCAGTTCGAGGGGTTGCCAGCCGGACCGGAAGAGCCGGTCGAACTCGGCGTCGAGGGCCACACGCATGGCGACGTCGACGTCAGCGGCGGTGACCCCGGTGAGAGCGTCGAGGGCGGCCTCGTGTCCGAGGGCTCCGGAACGCAGCCCGTCGATGATGGTCCGGGCGCTCATGGAACAGGATGGTAGTTGCCGGGGTCCTGGTTCCCGGCCAGGACCCCGGCACCGTGCTCGCCGAGCGACCGAACGGGCACGGACGCAAAACGCCACCGACGGGATAAACCTCACGTCAGTGGACCTTTCGGTGCTGCCTTCACAGCATGCACGCCGCTCAATCATCAAACAAGGGGTAACGTCCCGGAAACTTAGAGTTCCGTAGTCCGACCCCGCTGCTATGGATCTGCCGAGGGGGTGGGCGGGGAGGGCGGTGCGGGCCCTCCCCGCCAGGGGTGGCGATCATGGGATCCGCCGGCCGGGCTCAGACGTCGAGGTCGTTCTCGATGCGCTTGAGCTGGTGGCGGGACATCGCCAGGTTGGCCCGGTCGCGGCGCAGCGCCACATAGAGGAAGAGGCCCTTCCCCGAACGGCTCGTCAGCGGCCGGATCATGTGGTACTGCGTGTCCAGCGTGATGAGGATGTCCTCGATCTTCTCGGAGAGGTTGAGCATCTCCATCGCCCGGAGCTTGGCCCGGACCACGTCGGTGTTGCCCGCGGCGGCGACCGTCAGGTCGAGTTCCTTGCCGCCGCCGAGGGTGCCCAGGGCCATGCCGCTGGTGTGGTCCACGAGCGCGACGCCGATCGCGCCGTCGATCTCCATGACTTCCTTCAGTGCGGTGTCCATGTCGGGCATGGGTCGTTCTCCTATCACTGTGGTGGGTGGTGATGGAAACTGCCGGTCAGCCGGCCGCCTGGTGGTGGCGGGCCACGGTCGGCAGGGTGGCCATCGGGGTACGCCGGGCCAGCGGTGCCGACGGGCCGGACTGCGTGGGGATCTCCGGCCGCGGCGGGGGCGGCGGCGGGGGGAGTTGTTGCTGCGCGGCGGTCGCGTTCTGGACGGCCATGAGCTTCACGAGCCGGCGCACCGAGCGCCGTGCCTCGAGGTGGACCATGGCGAGGTTGGCGTCGCCGGAGGTGACCAGGGTGAGTAGCCCGTTCAGCCCGGCGGTGTACGACGTGATGTACCCGCCGTCGCACTCAACTACGGATTCCCGCAGGTCACCGTGGCTGACCGCGTGCGCGAAGCGCCGGGCCAGGGCCAGGTGGGCCGCGGCGAGCGCGGCCAGGGTGTCCGGTTCCAGTCCGTGCGAGTCGTGTGCGACGACCAGCCCGTCGGCGGTGGCCAGCACGCTGCCGGAGAGTTCGGGCACTCTGCTGCGCAGGCGTCCGAGTTCCTCGAGTACCGCCGGATCGACCGTGGTCATCCTCTCCTCGCTCCTTCAGCTGATCGGGGGTGCGCGGGTCACCGCAGTGCCCTCAAGGCGGTGCGGATGCGCTTGAGAAGTACTTCGTCGGTGCCCTGATGCACCGGCGGGTTCTCGGCGGCTGCCATCTCCTTGGGCAGCTTGGCGCCGGGCTTGCGGCGGGCCAGCCGGGGAAGCCGGTTCATCCCCGTCGCGCTGTCGCCCCCGCCGGAGGCGGGTGGTGGGTCACTGTTCGCCGGCGACATCCGGGCGGTGTGCCCCGCGCCGTTGATCACGGGTACGAGCGGAACGTCCGTCTCGTCCATCGGTGCCCGGTCGAGCGGCACCCGGGGCCGTTCGCGGGGTGCCGGCGTGCGGTCGGCCGGTGCCTGCGCCCGTCCGGCCGGTGGCGCCACCGCGGCCGGTGCCCGGTCGAGTGCCACCGAGGCGCCACGGGGCTGCGGTAGCCGGATCAGGTCGGTGCCGTCGCCGGCGCGTACGTCCGGAAGCTCGATGAGGCCCAGTGCCGCGAGGCGCCGCAGTTCCTGGATGGTCGCGTAGCCCGCGCGGCCCAGCAGCTGGGCCAGGTCGCCCGGGGTGCGCTGGCCGTCGGCGTGCACCAGCAGCTCCCATTGCAGGGAGGTCAGCGTGACGCGTTCCCGCGGGGCCCGGGTCACCGGGATGACGGCCGCGGTGTCGATGCGCTGGTCGGGGAAGATGTCGTCGAGCAGCCCGATCCGGCGGCGCACCTCCCGGCTGACCGCGGTCGCGTCGATGTGCACGACCGGGCCGAGCCAGTGGGTGGCGCCGGCGACGAACTCGACCGGTGCGGCGGTCGCGCCGAGCACGAAATACGCCGCGTCGTAGGTGGCGCCGAGCACGCAGAGTTCCAGTTCGCCCTGTGTCAGGTGGCCCTGCTCGACGATCAGCCGGCCGACCCGGGAGTGCGAGCCGCCCATGTCGAGCGCGCTCTGCCAGGTACGCCCGGCCAGCCGGCCGGAGGAGGTGAGCAGTTCGCCCACCCCCGGCGCGGACGACGACTCCGCGTAGATGACCCGGCCCTCGAAGATGTAGACCGCGCCGCCGGGGTGGCCACCGACCACCAGCGCTCCGGTCTTCCGCTCGCCGGCGGCCCGCGTCAGCAGGTTCCCGGGCGTCGCGGTCTTCGTGGGGGCCACCTCGTGCTCCTGTCCGTCTTCTTCGTCGGGTTCTCCGGGGATCCGCCTGCCGTGCTCATCGGGCCGTGACCAGCTCGTCGGCGAGGCGTTGCATCTTGCGGCGAGCCACGGCGAGGTTGCCGCGGACCCGGTCCAGCCAGACGTAGAGCACCAGTCGGCTGTCGAACTCGGTCTGGACGAGCCGCAGGAGGTGATAGCCGCCCGCGGTGGTGATGATCAGGTCTTCGAGCAGGTCGTGCGGTACGGCCGAGACGTACAGCGATCGGCTGGTCGCGGCCTGGACCACGTCCGCCGTACCGGCCGCGGCGGCTTCGTGGTCCTCGTTGGGTGCGGCTCCGGTCGTGGCGACCGGGAAGCCGGTGGTGTAGTCGACGATGCTGGCCCCGACCGCGCCAGGGATCGTCATGGCCTCCTGTAGACAGTGGTCGACGCCGGGCACTTCACTCCTCAGCGCTGTTCTTGTCGCTTCCGGTGACGAGGATTGATTCCTCACCACCACCGTGGGCCATCCTCCGGTGACCCTGCGACGACAAGTCGCACGTTTTGTGCGTCATGGTCCGGTCGGCGGTGGCCGTTGGGGTTGCGGACCGGTGGTGGTGGCGAACCGCCGCGGCCGTCGTCGCTGCCGGGGCGGCACGATCAGCCGTGCGTCGATCTCCACCCGCGGCAGCTCACCCAGCCAGTGACGCTCGTCGGGGGCGAACCAGGCCGGGGCGCCGCTCTGGCGCACCAGCACGTGGGTGGCGTCGGCGATCACCGCCACCACCCGCAGGGCCAGCTCGTGCTGACCCAGCCAGCCGTCCCGCAGCAGCACCCGGGCCACCTGACAGGTGTCGCGTCCCTCCGCGTACGCGTCCCGCCAGGTCTGCGGGTTCAGCCGCCCGGAGGAGACCAGTCGTTCGCCGATACCGGGGCAGGCCGGCGATTCGGCGTACGTGATGCGGCCGGCGACCAGGTAGAACACCCCGCCAGGGGTGCCGCCGACGTGCAGCGCGCCGGTCCGTCCCGACTCGCCCAGATCGGTGAGCAGGCGCCGCATGGTCGCGGTCGCCGGTGAACCAGGAATCACGGAACGTCATCCTGGGGTCCATCGAGCGATGTCGTCGCACCTGAGGTGCGCTGTCGGTACCGGGGTCATTCTTTAGGGTGCGGCCGGGCGATCAGGAGGCCGCGGCGGAACACCTGGTGGCCATGGGTGCGCGACCGGTCGACATCGGTCAGCGGAGCGTGCCGTGGATGGTGCCGGCCGACCCGGAGGGCAACGAGTTCTGCTTCCTCAGCAGCCGGACCATGCCTTAGGCGGCCTAGTCTGGGCACATGCCGGTCCCGGACACGCAACGGTTCTCGCCCGAGCCCGCCAAGGACAGTGGGTACGGGCGGACCCCGTACCAGCGCGACCGGGCCCGGGTGCTGCACTCGGCCGGGTTCCGCCGGCTGGCCGCCAAGACCCAGGTGCACACCGCCGGGTCGGACGACTTCCTGCGGACCCGGCTCACGCACTCCCTCGAGGTCGCGCAGATCTCCCGGGAGATGGGCGCCCGGCTGGGGTGCGACCCGGACGTGGTGGACGTCGCCGGCCTGGCCCACGACATCGGGCATCCCCCGTTCGGGCACAACGGCGAGGCGGCCCTGGACCGGGTGGCCGAGCCGTGCGGCGGGTTCGAGGGGAACGCGCAGACACTGCGGGTGCTCACCCGCCTGGAGGCCAAGGTGCCCGGCGCCGGTCTCAACCTGACCCGGGCCACCCTCGACGCGTGCTCCAAGTACCCGTGGTTCCGCAAGCCGGGGAGCCGCAAGTTCGGCGTCTACCCGGACGACCGGCCGGTCTTCGAGTGGCTCCGCGACGGCCGCGACGACGAGCGGAAATGCCTGGAGGCCCAGGTGATGGACTGGGCGGACGACGTCGCCTACTCGGTGCACGACGTGGAGGACGGGGTGCACGGCCGGTTCATCGACCTGCGCCGGCTGCTGGACGACCCGGTGGAGCGGGCCGCGCTCTGCGCCGACGTCGCCACCAGCTACTCCGAGGAGACCCCGGACGAGCTGGGCGCCTCGCTCGAGCTGCTGCTCGCCGACCCGGCCGTGATCGGTGCCGCCGGCCACGACGGGAGCTACGACGCGCAGGTGGCCCTCAAACGGATGACCAGCGTGCTGACCGGGCGGTTCGTCTCGTCGGCGGTCGGCGCCACGCACAGCCGGTACGGCACCGACCCGGTCCGCCGGTACGAGGCCGACCTGATCGTGCCGCGGACCGCCCGCAACCAGTGCGCCCTGCTCAAGGGGATGGCCCTGCGGTACGTGATGCGGGCGCGTGCCGCGGAGGAGTGGTACGAGCGCCAGCAGAGCATCCTGGTCGAGTTGGTGGCGGCGCTCACGCGTACCCCGGAGGCTCTCGATCCGCTCTTCGGCCCGCAGCATGCCGCCGCGGCCGACGAGGCCGCGGCCCTGCGGGTGGTGATCGATCAGGTGGCGTCGCTCACCGACCACGCGGCCGTCGCCTGGCATCGATCCCTGGTGGCGACGCGTCACTGAGGCGCGGGCCACCCTGCTGGCGGCGCGCCCCCGCGGGGAGGCAGGATGTATGCCGTGGCGGGCAGGGTCAAGGACGAGGACATCGCACTGGTCCGGGACCGGACCTCGATTGCGGACGTGATCAGCGAGACGGTGACGCTGCGGTCGGCGGGAGGCGGCAACCTGAAGGGCCTGTGTCCCTTCCACGACGAGAAGACGCCGTCGTTCAACGTCTCACCGGCCCGCGGGGTGTACTTCTGCCACGGCTGCGGCCAGGGCGGTGACGCGATCAAGTTCCTGATGGACGCGGAGCACCTGTCGTTCATCGAGTCGGTCGAGCGGCTGGCCGGCAAGGCCGGCATCGTGCTGCGCTACGACACCGAGACCGGCGGCCCGGCCACCCCGCGCCCGCAGGTCGGCCAGCGTCAGCGTCTGCTGGCCGCGCACACCGCGGCCCTGGAGTTCTACCGCGACCAGCTGGGTTCGCCGGGTGCCCGCAAGGCGCGGGAGTTCCTCGCCGAGCGCGGGTTCGGCCGGGACTCCGCCGAGAAGTACGGCTGCGGGTTCGCCCCGGACTCCTGGGACGCGCTCACCAAGCATCTGCGGCTGCAGGGCTTCACCAGCGACGAGCTGACCACCGCCGGGCTGTCCAAGGCGGCCCGGTCCGGTTCGCTGATCGACCGGTTCCGCCGCCGGCTGCTCTGGCCGATCAAGGACCTGGGCGGCGACGTGATCGGGTTCGGCGCACGCAAGCTGTTCGACGACGACGACGGCCCGAAATACCTGAACACGCCCGAGACGCCGATCTACAAGAAGTCGCACGTGCTCTACGGCATCGACCACGCGAAACGGGAGATCGCCAAGCGGGGCCGGGCGGTGATCGTCGAGGGCTACACCGACGTGATGGCCTGTCACGAGGCGGGCGAGCCGACCGCGGTGGCCACCTGCGGCACGGCCTTCGGCGTCGACCACATCCAGGTGCTGCGCCGGCTGCTGATGGACAGCGACAGCTTCACCGGCGAGATCATCTACACGTTCGACGGCGACGCGGCCGGGCAGAAGGCGGCGCTGCGGGCCTTCGAGGAGGACCAGCGGTTCGTCGGGCGCACCTTCATCGCGGTCTCGCCGGACAACATGGACCCCTGCGAGCTGCGCCTGGCCAAGGGTGATCTGGCCGTGGTCGACATGATCGCCAGCCGGGAGCCGCTGGTCGACTTCGCGTTGCGCCAGACCATCGCCCGTTTCGACCTGGACACCGTCGAGGGGCGGGTCGAGGCGATGCGCCGGGCGGCCCCGCTGGTTGCCAAGATCAAAGACCGGGAGAAGCGCCCGGAGTACGCCCGCAAGCTCGCCGACGACCTCGGCATGGACCTGGAACCCGTGCAGCGTGCCGTGCGGGCGGCCCAGTCCGGGGCTGCGGCGGCCGGCGACTCCCGGCCGGTTCCGGTGCACAGCACCCAGCTCCTGGTCGAGCGGGAGGCGCTGAAACTCGCCCTGCAGTACCCGGGGTTGGCCGGCGCGATGTTCGACACCTCGGAGCCCGACGACTTCAGCGACGAGATCCTCCGGTCGATCCGGATCGCCATCGCCTCCGTCGGCGGGACCACCTCGGCGAACACCGGCGCCACCTGGATCGAGGCGGTCCGGGAGGCGGCCGGGGACCTCGGGGCCAAGGCACTGGTGGGGGAGTTGTCGGTCGAACCGGTCCGGGTGGACCGCGAGGCCGACCCGTCGTACGTGTCGCAGCAGATCGCCAAACTCCAGATCCCCCGCGTCCTGTCCCGGATCCGGGACATCAAATCGAAGATCCAGCGGATGAACCCCGTCAAGAACCGGGACGAGTACTTCGCGCTCGCGGGGGAGCTGTTCCCCCTGGAGCAGCACGCGAAGGCGCTCCGGCAGGCGGCGTTCACCTACGACTCGGTGAATGGGTAGGTGGTTGCCGGTGTTCGGGTTCCTCCGTCGGCGTGCCGCTCTTCCAGGTGCGCTCAAACCGTCGCTGGAGCCCGAGGAACGGATCCTCGCCTGGTCCGCGGTCGAGGAGGCCGCCCTCGTGGTCACCAACCGGGGGATCTGGCTGCCCGGTGCGGACGCCCGGCTGGGCTGGCACGAGATCCACAAGGTGGCCTGGTCCGGTCGCGAACTGCGGATCACGCCGGCCGAGGTGACCGGCGAACGCAACGGCTACACGGTGCTGTCCGACGGCCCGGTGGTGTCCTACCTCCTGCTCGAACCCGGTGAGGTGCCCGACCAGGTCCGCACCCGGGTCACCCGGTCGGTGGCGTACACGTCGCATCACGGCCTGCCGCAGGGCGGGGTGCGGGTGGTCGGCCGCCGGGTCAGCGGGCGCGACGGCCTGAGCTGGGCGGTGCGCTACGACGAGGGCACCCCGTCCGACCGCCCGGAGATCGCCGACGCCACCGACGCGGTGGTCACCGTGGCCCGCACCTCGGCGGCGGCGCCCGGTCGTTGAGAAAATGTGTCGCACCCCCTCCGTAGGGTCAGGGGGTGACTTCACTCATCCACGCGCGCGGGCTGGTCAAACGGTTCGACGGATTCACCGCGGTCGCCGGCATCAACGTCGACGTGCAGGCCGGTGAGGCGTTCGGTTTCCTCGGGCCCAACGGTGCCGGCAAGAGCTCCACCATGCGCATGATCGGGTGTGTCTCACCACCGACCGAGGGCACGCTGGAGATCCTCGGCCTCGACCCGCGGCGTGACGGCCCGGCCATCCGGGCCCGGCTGGGCGTCTGCCCGCAGACCGACAACCTCGACCCCGAGCTCACCGTCCGGGAAAACCTGACCACCTACGCCCGGTTCTTCGGCATCCCGCGCCGCACGGCCCGGGCCCGTGCCGACGAGCTGCTGGAGTTCGTGCAGCTCACCGAGCGCGCCGACGCCCGGGTCGAGCCGCTCTCCGGCGGCATGAAACGGCGGGTCACCATCGCCCGCGCGCTGGTCAACGAGCCCGACATCGTGCTGCTCGACGAGCCCACCACCGGCCTCGACCCGCAGGCCCGCCACCTGGTCTGGGAGCGGCTGTTCCGGCTCAAGAAGCAGGGCGTCACGCTGGTGCTGACCACCCACTACATGGACGAGGCCGAGCAGCTGTGCGACCGGCTCGTGGTGATGGACGGCGGCCGGATCGCCGCCGAGGGCTCGCCCCGCGACCTGATCGAGCGCTACTCCACCCGTGAGGTGGTGGAGCTGCGGTTCGCCACCGAGGACCAGAGCGCCTACGCGGACAAGCTCGACGGCATCGCCGAGCGCATCGAGGTGCTGCCCGACCGGGTGCTGCTCTACACCGACGACGGCGACGCCGCGCTCGCCGAGGCGCAGGGCCGCGCGCTGGCCCCGGCCAGCGCCCTGGTCCGCCGCAGCAGCCTGGAGGACGTGTTCCTGCACCTCACCGGCCGGACCCTGGTGGACTGAGATGACCTCCTCCGGCTACGTCCTGGAATACCACCTGGTCAACTACCGGCGCACCTGGCGCGGCAGTGTGCTCTCCAGCCTGGTGCTGCCACTGCTCACCGTGCTCGGTTTCGGTCTCGGCGTCGGCGCCTACGTGAACGGCGGCGTCGACGGCGTCGCGTACCTCGACTGGATCGTCCCCGGCCTGATCGCCTCGACCGCGGTGCAGACCGCCCTCGGCGAGGCCACCTGGCCGGTCCTGAGCTACTTCGAGTGGAACAAGATGTACTTCGCGCAGGCCTCCGCACCGCTGCGGGTCACCGACATCCTCGGCGGTCACCTGGCCTTCATGGCGTTCCGGGTGCTGACCGCGGTCGCGGCGTTCCTGCTGATCGCGGCGGCGTTCGGCACGCTGCACTCACCCTGGGCCCTGGCGGTGCCGCCGCTCGCGGTGCTGGCCGGCCTGGCGGTCGCCGCGCCGGTCACCGCCTACTCCGCCTTCGTGACCACCGACAGCTACCTGGCGATCCTGTTCCGGTTCGCGGTGCTGCCGATGTCGCTGTTCTCCGGGGTGTTCTTCCCGGTCGAGTCCCTGCCGGTGGCCCTGCAGTGGGTGGCCTACGCCCTGCCGCTCTGGCACGCGGTCGACCTGAGCCGGGCCGCGACACTGGGCCTCGACCCGGGGTCCGGTGCGCTCTTCCAGGTGCTCTACCTGCTGCTCTGGTGCGTGGGCGGCTGGCTCCTGGCGTCCTGGCGGTTCCGCGCACGGCTGGTGGTCTGACATGGTTCTGACGGCGATGCTTCCCCGCCTGCTGACGCCCGGATCGGCCCGGCGGTCCGCCTCGGTGACCGCCCGCAACATCACCGCCCTCAAACCGGCGTACTGGCTGGTCATGCTCGGCGGTTTCCTCGAACCGGTGCTCTACCTCTTCTCGATCGGCGTGGGTGTCGGCGCGCTGATCGGCGACATCACGCTGCCCGGCGGCCAGGTGGTCGACTACGCGGTGTTCGTCGCGCCGGCCATGCTCGCCGCATCGGCGATGAGCGGCGCCCTCTCCGAGACCACCTTCAACTTCTTCGGCAAGATGAAGTACTGGCGGCTCTACGAGGGGGTCCTCGCCACCCCGGTGCGACCGGTCGAGATCGCGATGGGCGAGCTGACCTGGGCGATGATGCGTGGCAACGTCTACTCCGCCGCCTTCCTGGCGATCATGGTGGCGATGGGCCTGACGACCCCGCTGCGGGCGCTCGCGGCCTTCCCGGCGACGATCCTGGTCGGTTTCGCGTTCGGCGCCCTCGGCATGGCCGTGTCGACGACACTGCGCGGCTGGCAGGACTTCGACGTGATCAATGTCGGACAGTTTGCGCTCTTCCTCTTCTCCGGGACGTTCGTGCCGGCCACCGCGTACCCGGTGGTGCTGCGCTGGCTGGTCGAGGTCACCCCGCTCTACCGGGCGGTCGACCTGATCCGTGGGGTGACCACCGGGACGGCGGGCGCCGGCCAGGCGGTCGACGTCGTCTACCTGCTGGCCCTGCTCGCCGCCGGCCTGGCGATCACCGGCCGCCGGATGGAACGCCAACTCTGCCGGTGACCCGCCCGGCCCGGGGGTGCCCATCCACACCGGCGCCCCCGCCCGGGTGGTCCCGCGATTAGTGACCTCTCCCAGCGGGCAACACCCTGACAGGCTGTTTCCGCACGTCCCCGCGGAGATCACGGCCCGATCCACCGGGAGAGAAGAGCAGCGATGAGACTTCACCACAAGGCCGACGAGAAAGCCGATCCGGTGTCCTCGGAGGGGTCTGCTGCGGCCCGGCGTCGCGGTGAGACCGATTTCGATCTCGCAGCGGCGGCCACCACCCGCACCGGCGACGAACCCCGCGCCGACGACCTGAACGGCCCCGGCCCGGACGCCGGCCCGGACCGCCCGAGCCAGCTGCGCCTGCGGGGCGTGTGGGCCGCGGTACGCCGCACGTTCAAACAGTTCGACGAGGACAACATCTCCGACTGGGCGGCCGCCCTCACCTACTACGGCGTGCTGTCGATCTTCCCGGCTGTCGTGGTGCTGGTCTCCCTGCTCGGCCTCCTCGGCGCCGACGGGCAGCAGTCGGTCCGCGACGCCGTCGACCAGATCGCCCCCAACCAGCAGCAACTCCGCGAACTGGTGGACACCGTCCTCGGCCAGGTGCAGAACCAGAACAGCGCCGGCCTCGCCGCGATCGCCGGTCTGTTCGTCGCCTTCTGGTCGGCGTCCGGCTACATCGGCGCGTTCATGCGCGCGTCGAACGCCGTCTACGACGTCCCCGAGGGCCGCCCGATCTGGAAGACCCTGCCGATCCGCGTCGGCGTCACCGCCGCCGTCGGCGTGATGCTGGTCGCCTCCGCCGCCATCGTCATCTTCACCGGAGACCTGGCCCGCGTCGTCGGCGAGAAGATCGGCCTGGGCGGCGTCGCCGTCACCACCTGGAACATCGCCAAGTGGCCGGTTTTGATAGTGCTGGTCAGCCTGATGTTCGCGATCCTCTACTGGGCCTCGCCGAACGCGAAGACCGGCGGTTTCCGCTGGATCAGCCCCGGCGGCATCTTCGCCGTGTTCCTGTGGGTGGCGGCCTCCGGAGCCTTCGCGATCTACTTGGCGAACTTCGCCGACTACAACAAGACCTACGGCACACTGGGCGGCGTCATCGCCTTCCTGGTCTGGCTCTGGATCTCCAACATGGCCATCCTGCTCGGCGCCGAACTCGACGCCGAACTCGAACGCGGCCGCGCCATCGCCGCCGGCCACCCCGCCGACGACGAGCCCTTCCTGGAACTGCGCGACACCCGAAAGCTCAAAAAAGGCAGCGATCACGGCCTGAGCCAGAACTGACCCGTCGAGGCTGGGGGCAGACCCGCAAACCCCTTTCCCGGGTACGCGTCGAAACTCCTCAGCCACCACACCTCCCGTAGCTCCCCAGGTCCGTCCGACTCCAGCCGCTCCGCTACTCGACCCACTCCCGCCGGTCGCCGGGCGTCTTGTCGCTCTGTTCCAGCTGGCCACTCGGGGTTGCCGCGTCCGTTGCTCGGTCCACGAATCGAAGAGGGCGGGTGTCAGGGTTCAGTGGTCCGGGGACCGAGGGCGGGGCGCCCGTGCCGGCGTGGCGCCCACCTCCAGCACGCTCACCGCACCCGATCGCATGATCGGGTGCGCCCACCAGCGTTTCCCGGCGGGTGACCGGTGGGTGACCGTTCCCAATGTCTTGATCGGGTGTGGTGGTTGCCCTCTGGGGTGGTGAACGCACCCGATCACGTTGGCGGGTGCGTTGACCGGCTCTCTCGGGCGGTGCCCGCACCCGGCCACGTGATCGGGTGCGCCCACCGGCTTTTTCCGGTGGGTGAGCGTTCCCAATGTCTTGATCGGGTGCGGTGGTCGTCCTTTGGAACGGTGGCTGCACCCGGTCGTGTGATCGGGTGCGGTGGCCGTCCTTTGGAACGGTGGCTGCACCCGGTCGCGTGATCGGGTGCGGTGGCCGTCCTTTGGAACGGTGGCTGCACCCGGTCGCGTGATCGGGTGCGGGCGCCGACCTTTTGCGGCGGGCGAGCGCACCCAGGGTCTTGATCGGGTGCGCTCACCCTCCTCTGCGATGGCGAGCGCACCCAATGTCTTGATCGGGTGCAGCGGCTGTCGTTCGGGGTGCTGGTTGCACCCAGCCGCATGATCGGGTGCGCCCACCGGCGTTTCCCGGCGGGCGACCACTCCCAATGTCTTGATCGGGTGCGGCGACTGCCCTTCAGGGAGGTGAGCGCACCCGATCACCTCGGCGGGTTCGGTCACCGGTTCCTTGGTGGTGGTCAGAACACCCGGTCACGCCGGCGGGTTCGGCCACTGATCCCTTCGTGCTGGTCAGCGTCCCCGATCATGTCGGCGGGTTCGGTCACGGGTTCTTCGGGGAGGTCAGCGCACCCGATCATGCTGGCGGGTTCGTTTGCCGGTCCGTTGGGGGAGGTAGGCGTACCCGACAGCGTGATCGGGTGCGCTCACTGGTTTTGCGGGTGCGCTTACCGGCTTTTGCGGGTGCGCTTACCGGCCTTGCGGTGCGGTCTCCGGATCGTGAACGGCTGTCAGGGCGCTGATGGAGTCGGTTCGGGGCTCTACCGCGGCTGGCTGTTGAGAGACGGCGCCGGTTGCACCTTGCGCTGGCCGTCTCGCGGTGGGTGTGTGCGGATGCGCGAGGCGTTTGTCACGTGCATCCGCACAGTCATGCCTCGGCACGCAACAGACGCACGGGCAGGGGAACATTGCATGTCCGTTTGTGCAAAATATGAACACGCCGACTGTCCGACAACGGTCTCATTCGGCTGGCCCCCAGGCGCTACTCGCTGGTCACCACCCCCTGTTATGTCGACAGAACTCGATGTATGCGACCGCTTTGGATCATGTTGTGGCCGGTCATCGCGTCGCACGGTGGGTGCGCCGGTGATCCGTCTCACGACGCACGCTCGTACCCGAGGATAGGTATTCCACGAAAGGAGGCGGCGATGGCACCCCGGGGTCAAGACGGCGGCCGATCAAGGGCGGGCACTGACATGGTCCATACTGGAAGCGTCAGCATGTGCGGATGCACGTGCACCTGCACGGGTGACCTCGTCCGGGGAGGAAATTGATGCGCCTGCGACATCCCTCCGGCCGAATCGTGCACCTCGGCTGCGGACTCAGCCTAGACCAGGCGGACTCACTGTCCGCCGCCGTCGAAGGGCTGGATGCCGTCACTCCGGCACTTCGATCCCGATGCGGTAGCGGCACCCTGGGAGTCGCCCTCAGGCTGTCCTACCCTCTCGCCGCCGTCCTCGTCGCCGACGGGCGCGCCAGAACCCGACTCCGTGCCGAACTTGATGCCCGAGGCCTCGAGGTGGTCACGTTGAGCGGCGGGCCCGACGCCGAGGACGGCGGCGAGAACACCCCCGGCGACTGGAGCGAGGCGGCCCGGCTGCGGCACACCCTCGAACTGGCCCGCATCCTGGTCGACCTGCTCCCCGCCGAGGAGGTCCGCGGTGCGATAGCGACCTGCGGGCTGGGCCTGCGCGAGGGCTGGGACGAGACCAAGGAGAAGGCCGTCGCCCGCAACCTGGGCCGGTTCTCCGGTGGTCTCGCCGACCTGGCCTGGCGGGTCGGGCGCGCGGTCCGCGCCGGATTCCAGCCCGGTCCCGGCCGGGTGCTGGACAGTCCGGAGGAGACGGTCGCCGCGCTCACCCGCATCGACAAGGATCGCCTCGGCGTCTGCCTCGACCTGACCACCACGATCCGCGACTGGCCCGACCCGCAGGCCGGCATCGACCGGATGACCGACGCCGGGTTGTCCGTGATAACCGCCCTGATAACCGACCCGGCCGTCGCCTGGCAGCCGGTGCTGCGTCATCTGCTGGCCGCCGACACCGCCCGCACCGAGTACGTCATCGTCGAGACGTCCGCCGACCCCGGGCAGTCCGCCGGTGACCTGGCGTTCGTGCTGGACGAGATGACCGCCCTCGGCCTGGTCCGCGAACAGGAGCCCTGCACCGCTCCCTGAGCGGGCGCCGCCGGACGACGGGACCCGCCCGCGTGGAGGGATCCCAGCTCACGAGCCATGGGTGTGTTCTCCGCCCGGGCCCGGTCCCGGTTCCGCATGTCATGATCTGCGACCTGAAGATCGATGCGGACGTGGGCGCCATGCCGGAAGAACTAGTCCACCGTCCGTGGGGTCGAAACTGACGGAGAATCCCCATGTCGGACGGTCCTGACACCCCGAGAGCTCGGATTCGGCTGACCATCAGCGCCCAGTCGACGATGCTAGGTGGCAGCCTCCACCAGCGGCGGCATGCGCGCCAAGGACGTCTGTCACGCTCTGGGCATCGGCACCGAACCCAACAACACCGAGGGCATCGCGCCAAACTGAAACGTCTGGTCAACCGGCAAATTAACCGGTGCCAGGTCCGACGTTCAATCGGTGTCGGATGAGGTGGAGATAACCATCCGTCGACATGTCCAGGCATCTCCCGGAGGAGACGTTCTGAATCTGGTAACCGCCGGTGCCCGCCACGATCTCGGTGACCACCCACATCTGGTTCGCGGTGAGAGGCTGGTTGCGATCCCAGATCTGGACCGGGCCGCGATCGTCTCTTCCAGGGCGGATCAACGGTATGGATCCAGGTCGCTACATTGCGGGTTTCGATCTTCTTCTACATCGGAGATGCATGAGACCGCTTTCTCTTCTCGCCGCCCTGCTCGCCGCGGCGGTCCTGCTGCCCGCGGCGCCGGCCCAGGCCGCGGACACGGCAGCCGCGCCCCTGCGGGTGATGCCGCTGGGTGACTCGATCACCCGGGGTACCGGCAGCGATCCGATCTACGGCTACCGGAACCGCCTGTGGAACCTGGTGAGCCAGCAGGACCAGTACACGATCGACTACGTCGGATCCGTGACCAGCGACGCCGCGATGGCCGACATGGATCACGAAGGACACCGCGGCTGGACCACCGTCCAGCTGCGCGCCGAGATCGACGCTTGGATGGACGCCCAGCAGCCGGACGTCGTACTGCTGCATGCCGGCATCAACGACCTGAACCGGGAGGGCGTCTCCGGGGAGACCGCGGTGAACCGGCTGGACGATCTGGTGAATCGGATCATCTTCAACCGGCCGAGCGTCACCATCGTGCTGAGCGGTCTGATCCCGGTGAGCACCGGCCTGCAGGACAAGGTCGCCGTGGTCAACGCCGGGGCGCGGACCATCGCTGCGAAGGAGGTGGCCGAGGGCAACAAGGTCCGGTACGTGGACATGCCGCTCACCGCTTCGCAGATGGCCGACGACCTACACCCCAACAACAGTGGGTACGTCACGATGGCCGACGCGTACTTCGGCGCCCTGTCGAAGGTGGTCGCGGACGGCTGGGCGCGCGGGCCGTACGACAGCTTCAACGGTGACGCCCGGGCTGACCTGGTGGTGCACACCGGCACCGACCTGACGGTTCGCAAGGGGGTGTCGACCGGAGGTTTCGACGCCGGTAGCAGCGTGTCCTCCGGTTGGGGCCGGTACCACGGCCTCGACGTGACCGACGGTCTCGGCCGGCTCCACTACGCCGATTTCGACGGTGACAGCCGCACCGACCTGATCGTGCACGACGGTTCGGACATCTACGTACGTCTCAACACCGGCACCGGTTTCGACGGCGGGCGGCTCGTGTCGTCGGGGTGGGGCCGGTACCACGGTCTGCAGGTCAGCAATGGTCTGGGCCGGTTGTATTTCGCCGACTACGACGGTGACGGTCGCGACGACCTGATCGTGCACGACGGCTCCGACGTCACCGTGCGTCTCAACACGGGCGCCGGTGGTTTCGACAGTGGACGCCTCGTGACCACCGGGTATGGCCGGTACCACGGTCTGCAGGTCAGCAACGGTCTGGGCCGACTGTACTTTGCCGACTACAACGGTGACGGTCGCGACGACCTGATCGTGCATGACGGGACCGACGTCACCGTGCGTCTCAACACGGGCACTGGCGGTTTCGACAGTGGACGCCTCGTGACCACCGGGTATGGCCGGTACCACGGTCTGCAGGTCAGCAACGGTCTGGGCCGGTTGTATTTCGCCGATTACAACGGTGACGGCCGCGACGACCTGGTCATCCACGACGGGACCAACGTGGACGTACGCCTGACCAAGGCCGGCGGCGGTTTTGAGGCCGTCCGGACCGTGACCACCGGTTACGGCCGCTACCACGGCTTGCAGCTCACCGACGGTCTCGGCCGCTTGTACTTCGCCTGACCGGGCGACTGAGCAGCCCAAGCAGCAGACCCGGTCGGTGAACATCCAGCATGAAACCGACCGGGTCGAGCCCTGCGTCAGTCCGGAGTTTGCCGGAACTGGTGGGTCTGTCTCCGCGAGCCCGACAGCAGAATCAGTCGAGCCGGGCCCGGTCGAAACGGTCGATCAGGCTCGGCTTGCGGGCATGACGCTCCCGCAGCCGGGCCATCTGCTCCGCGAAAGTGAAGACACCCGCGCAGGATAGAGAACCGCCTCCGGTCGCTTCGCCAGCAGCCGTCGACAGCCAATCACACGGTGCCGAACTCGTACCGACGTCCAGCGACTGACCCGACCCGTCGCGGTGAGCGTTCGTGCCGACCCAGCCGTTGTCGGCCGGCATCGCGACCTCAGGTCGCAGGTGACCGCGGCCGCTCGGCACCATCAGGTCCGGTGGCACGCACCGCCCGGAAACCCGAATCGTCACCGTTGTGGAAGAAGATCCGCCCTTCAAGGGCGCCGTCATCAGCGACCGCGGCCCAGCCCCGTCCGCTGACCTCGTCACCCTCGTCGCTGCCCTCCCAAGTGAACTCGACACCAGCCCGGCCTGACGGCGTCGCCGCCCGACAGTCCATCCATCCGTCGACGGCGATGAACTGAATCCGTCCATGGAGATCCGAGCCGAACTCGATGAAGGCCGGCCCCACCAGATCGAAGGCGTCGGCGTCCCACAGTTCCATCTCCACGATCCGCCACCAGCCGACGAAACCCATGGGCGCACCGGCAACCGGATGCTTCGCCATCACCGGTCGCCGTTCGGGAAGCCGATCCGGAGACTCACCGCGTACCGATCGCAAGGAACCTACTCATCGACCACACCTCACTTGCGACGCCCGGCGGGAGGGCGCCGCGCTGAGCCGTTCTCGTGCGCCGCCTTCAGTGAACGTTACGCAACCCACTACCGCTGGGTACACGCTGGTTCCCGAACCCGAACGGCCGCTTCAGCCTGCTCGACCAGGTCGGGCATGGCCGACGTCACGGGCCGTGGGTACAGAATCTCGATCTCGGCACCCCGGCGACGACCGGCGTCTTCCATATCCGTGATCTCCCACCGGGGTCCGGCGGTCACGTTCGACGCCTCGCACCTTCAGCGGTCAGCGCCGGGGAGGAGCGCACCGGCTTCGATACAGACATCGAAACCGGTGCGTCACCCGGTCGGGGGTCAGGGTTTGTGGACTTTGTCGACCTTGATGGTGAGCAGGACGCGCTGCTGAGGGCCGCCGCCGAAGCCCGGGTACGGGCGGCCGATGTACTTCTGGGACAGCTCGTCGATGTTCTCCCGGGCGCCCTCGGTCGTGGCGTTCACGACGCTGCCGCGTAGAGCCCAGGACCGTGACGGCGCGGCCGGGTCGGCGATCCCGATGGCGATGCGCGGGTCGCGCGCGATGTTGCGGGTCTTCTGATGGGTGTCGACCGTGTTGATGAGCACGTGCTCGCCGTCGGTGGTGGCCCAGGTCTGGGAGATCTGCGGTGACCCGTCGGGCATGAGTGTGGTCACGAAGCAGATTGCCTTGGCGTTGAGGACCTCGAGCAGGTCGTCGGGCAGAGCCATGATGGGCGGACCTTCAATTCTTCGGATCGTTGTAAAGGTGATCGATGATCACTTCGTCCGGCGGGTCACCGGAGAGATCGGCATGGCGCAGGCCCGCGAGGGCGATCCGGAGCGCACGCCGCCACATCTGTGGGGCGGAGGCGCGGGAGGCGTCCATGACTCCACCCACCATCACGTGCGCAGCGGCGAAGTCGGCGGGGGTCGCTCCGGCCGGCAGTTGACCCGTGCGGACTGCGCGAGCGATCAGGCCGGCCACGAGCGGGGTCATCCGCTCGTGCGCGCGCCGCACCAGGGCGGTGGCCTGGTTCCGGCTGCGCAACAGCTCTCCGAGACCCCTGCTCTTCGCCTCGATCTCGAGTTGCCGCTCGAGGAACCAGGTGAGCCCAGCCCATGCGTCGTCGTACCGTGCGGCCTGCTCAGCCAACTCGATCACCGTATCGATGTGCTCGCTGAACAGGGCGTCCAGTAGGTCCTGCCGTTGCGGGAAGCGCCGGTAGACGGTGCCCATCCCGGTGCCGGCGGCCCGGGCGATGTCCTCGTAGGAAACGTCCAGACCGGCAGAAGCCATCAGGTCGTACGCCGTGCGCAGCAGCAGCTGACGGTTGCGTTCGGCATCGCGACGCAGGGGAGGGTCTGATGCGGCCATGTACCAGACCCTATATAACTGGAAGAACTTTTCCAAGTTGAATTTTTCTTCCAGTTATTGCCTACTATGACGACCCCGACCACCGGACAGCTGGGAACACCTGATGACAGCCCGCCACACGAACCTCGTGGAGCCGTACCCGATCATGGTTCCCGAGGATGAACTGCAAGACCTGCTGCACCGCCTCGCCGCCACCCGGTGGCCGGACCGCGAAACCGTCCCGGACGCCGGCCAAGGCCCCCAGTCGGAGCGCATCCGCGCCCTCTGTGACCACTGGGCCACCGGCTACGACTGGAGACGCGCCGAGCGGGACATCAACAGCTTCGGCTCATCCCGTACGGTGCTCGACGGGATCGCCGTCCACTTCCTGCACGTGCGGTCGGCTGAACCCGGGGCGGTACCGCTGCTGCTGTGCCACGGCTGGCCCGGCTCGATCCTGGAGTTCCGGCACCTGATCGGGCCGCTGACCGATCCGGTCGCCCACGGCGGCAACGCCGAGGACGCCTTCCACCTCGTGATCCCCTCCATGCCGGGCTTCGGGTTCTCCGGCAAACCCACCACGACAGGCTGGAACATCTCGCGAGTCGCCGACGCGTGGATCACCCTCATGCAGCGGCTGGGCTACGACGACTGGTTCGCCCAGGGCGGAGACTGGGGCGCAGCCGTCGTCGAGCAGATCACCCGCACGGCGCCGGAGAGGTGCCGGGGAGCGCATTTCAACCTCCCGCTGGTGTTCCCCACCCCGCAGGAGATGAGCGAGGCGACGGGAGAGGAACAACAGATGATGGCGCGCGCTCAGCGCTACCAGACCGAACTCGACGGGTACGCCCGCGAGCAGGCGACCCGGCCCCAGACGGTCGGCTACTCCCTCGCGGACTCACCGGCCGGACTCGCCGCCTGGATCTACACGCTCTTCCAAGACGTGACCGACAACGACGGCAACCCGGAGGACGTCATCGACCGCGACGAGATCCTCGACGACATCATGCTCTACTGGCTGCCCAATGCCGCCGCATCCTCCGCCCGGTTGTACTGGGAGGAGAGGCAGAGCAGCGCCAGGCACGCCGGATCCTGGGCACCCAACCCCGTTCCCGCGGGGTTCAGCATCTTTCCCGGCGAGGCCGTCCAGGCATCCCGGCGCTGGATCGAGCGACGCTACGAGACGGTGCTGCACTATGCCCGACTCGAACGCGGCGGACACTTCGCCGCCCTCGAGCAGCCTGGCGTCCTCGCCGACCAGATCCGGACAACCTTCCGGTCGATACGATCGTCCTGACCGGCCTGTGGAACCGCTCTGCATCACCCGAGCGGAAGGCGGCCCCCAGCCATGATCAGTCATCGCGCCGACCTGGCGGCGGTCCTATAGCAGTGCATTCACCGGGTCGGGTAGCGCTGGAGACGCGGGCGTCGTCACCGACGATCACGACCGTGCGGCCGGTCTCATGGACGGCGAAAAGCATGTCTTCGGCGCCGGCGAGGGGCGCTCCCGGCGACAGCGGTGATCTCCGCATTGCGGAACGCGACGGTCACCTCACAAATGAAGCGGTCGATCTCCAGCATGCGGACCCTGCCCCAGGCGTACTCGCCAGCGGTTCGTCTGGAGCGACCACCGTGACGTGAGGTCTGTGGGCGACGGAGCACGTCCATGGTCAAGCCGGGGTGAGATCGAGTTGGTCGAGGAGGAAATCGTCGGGGTGGATGGCCGCGATGTCGTAGGGCTTGAGGGCCGGCTCGGGGAAGTCGCTGAGGTTGAAGGTAACGATGACTTCGGCATTGGCGCGTACGGCGGCAGCCAGAATGTGCCGGTCCTTCGGATGGTTCGGCATACCGTCGACAAGTGACTCATAGCCAGCGACCAGGGCGTCGGGGAATGACCGGCTCATCTGGCCGAGCCGCCGATCGACCCGATCCGGTGGTAGCCCACGCTTGGTGAGGTTGCGACGTAGTTCGGCGAAGACGTCGGCCGACCAGAGTGGCCGGTATGCGGAGGCTTCGGCGAGGCGAAGCAGGGTGTCGCACAGGTATGCCGGGTAGAGCACGCAGGTGTCAAGGAACGCGGGAAACGCCACCATGACCGGCTGTCACCTCGACGGCGGGGAGTCGAGGGTGATCTCGTACAGGTCGTCGTCCTCGGCGTCGGCTGCCATCTGGTCCAGGGCTCGGCGGCGTTCGGTGCGGGTGCGTTCGGAGTAGTCGAGGATGTCACGCAGCAGAACTCGCCGATGCCGGCCGCGCAGGCTGTGCGGAATCTCGCCGTCGGTCAGCAGGCGGACCAGCGTAGGTCGTGAGATGTTGAGCAGGTCAGCGGCCTCTTGGGTGGTCAGCATCGTGTTATGCGGGGCGATCGAAATGGCCATCCCCTGCGACAGGGCACCGACGACGTCACGTAGCAGTTCATAGAGTTCGGCGGGGATGTCGAGCTGCGAACCGTCCGGGCCCACCAGCTTCGCTCGGGCGGGGGCCTCGGCGGCGGCCATACCGCGCGCGAAGCGCACCAGGTCGGCGGGGTTTTCAGGTGGCAGAACGGTTCGTTCACGCAGGGTGCTCGACATGAAGCGAGCATACCGCTATTCGAAAAATCCGAAAGCCGCTACGGCTTGGTGAAGCCCAGCGCGCGATAGCCGGGCATTCGGCGTTGCAGCGAGACAGCCAGGATCGGCGTCGCCGGGTCGTGGTAGTCGTGCACCTCCGCGACGTCCTTTCCGGGCGCCGCTCGGATGACCCGGCCGGCGCACTGGACCAGAAGGCCGTCGAAGGAGATCGGCCCCGCCTCGACGCCTCCGCCGTGCGGCCGATCACCACCGCGGAACTCGGTCTCCTGCTTCGCAGCCTGCACGCCCTGCCCCTGCCGCCGGCAGGCGTGCCGACCGCTCTCGATCCGGTCGCGGGAGTACGCCGTTCGGTCGATGCCTCCGCGATCCTTGGCGACGACGATCGTGAACTGTTGGTTCGTCGCCTCGAGGATCTCGCGCCGGTCTGGGAGACGGCTATGCCGTTCGGTAGTGGCCTGATCCAGTCCGACCCGCAGGTCCGTAACGCGCTGCGGCGCGATGACGGCACTCCCGTGCTGGCCGACTGGGACAGCGCTTCCACCGGACCTCGCATGTGGGACATCGCCACGGTGGCGGTGCACTGCCGCCGGTTCGGCAGCCACGACTTCGGCGACTTCGTCACCGCGTACGGACGCGACCCTCGCGATGGGGACCACTTCGAGGACCTCTGCCTGCTCCGTGAGCTCCAGATGATCGCCACCAACGCCCGCAAGTCAGCGCCCGGCAGCCCCGCCGCGACCGAGGTTCACCACCGTATTGCTGGTCTCCGCGAAGACCTACAGGAACTGACCGCCTGGAGCATTCTGTAGGGGCCCGCTCCGTGGTCCAGCGAAGGACTCAACCCGGACGTGTCATGGCAGCGAGTTCGCGGTCCGGGCTGACGTTGCGGCTGTACAACGGGCGGAAGGGCGTTCTCGACAGGCGCAGCGACAGATCGAGGTGACTCGGCTCGTCGCCGTGATTGCGATGGGCTTTGGCGAGGCTGACGTAGTCGTTCATGACGCCGACGATGCTCCGGCTGGCGGTCGTGGCGAGGCGGCGGTCGTCCATCTGCCGTACCTCGTTCTCGATAAAGCTGATCGGTACTCCGTGCGCGTCCAGAACCGTAGCGACTGCCGTAGCAATTCTGGTCGGCCAGCCGGCGGCGGGCGTCAGCGGTGTCAGGATCGGCAGAAGCGTTGTCTCGCTGACGAGCAGAGCCACTCGTGGCCGCCACGGCAGCACCGTGGCGTACCACGGGCCAAGCTCAGTCGTGTCCTCGTAGGCCGGCTCGATGTCTGGCGGGCCTACGAGATCGAGCAGTTTCCTAGTCGCTCGCACGATAAGCACCCTGCCATCCTGCCCCACGCAGTGCATCGACCACCTCACCGGCCTGATCACCTGCCCACGCTGCAAGAACAAGTACATCGGCACCTCAGCGAAAGGCCGCACCCGCAGCTACCACTACTACACCTGCTACTCCCGCAGCCGATACGGCGCCCACGGCTGCACCAGTCCCCGCCTCGACGCCCCCGCCATGGACGAAGCCGTCCTCCAAGCCCGGCACGACTTCTACCGCGACGCCGACACCCTCATCGCCACCGCGATCAACCAGGCGCGAGCCCACCACCGCGACACCAACGCCGACCGGCACGCCGAACTCGACGCCATCGAAGCCGCCATCACCGCCAAGACCACGGCACGCGACAAATACCGGACCGCGTTCGAGAACGGCACCATGGACGAGGAAGACACCGGCCCGCGCCTCCGCGAACTCCGCACCGAGATCGAAGCCCTCAAGGTCCGTCCTGACGAGATCACCGACCTGATCAGCGACGAACCCGTCGCACCGTCGCCCAGCACCCTCGCGAAGACCCGAGCCCGCCTCGAACATGTGATCACCAACGGCGAGTCAGCCGAGCGCAAGGCCATCATCGAAGAACTGATCGCCGAGATCCGCATCATCGGCGAGGAGATCATCCCGGTATTCCGGCTGCCCCGCTACGTCCACCGGCGACGGCAACGAACCGGATCCGGTTCGCGCAATGCCAAACCTGGTGGGGCGGGCGGGACTCGAACCCGCGACCGAGGGATTATGAGTCCCCTGCTCTAACCCACTGAGCTACCGCCCCGTACCGGCGGCGATACTATCCCGTGCCCCGCACCGTGAGCTAGCGATCTATCGCCGCACCAGGCATTTCGCCTGGCGTGAAGCGCGGGGACGTCCTGTGGGCCGCCGCGCGCCACGTGACTCTATGTGCCTGCCCGCACCCCGAAGGATGCCAGGACGGTGCCCGCCGTTCGCCAGCCGCCGGCCAGTGCGCCCTGCACGGATGGGCTGTCGCGGTGGTCGCCGGCCACGAAGATTCCTCCTCCCAGCGTTACTGACCTGCGCAAACGTCCCATCGGCGGGCGGGCTGCGGGGAGCGCCTCCGGGAGGGTGACGACTTCCAGCAGATCCCAGTCGTCGGTGGGTACGCCGTAGATCCGCGCCAGTTCGACGCGGAGCACCGTTTCGGAGGCTGAGGAGACCGCTGAGGCGCCGGCCACTGTCGCGGCGATGAGACTTTTGCCACCTGGCGCGTACTCCGGAGCCGCATTGCTCATCACCACGGTATTTGCCACGATTTCGCGCCGGTCGCCGTCGAGCATGACGATCGGTTCGTCGATGGGGGCGTGGCCGGCGCCGAAGTAGAAGGTGGTCAGCCCGTGCATGTCGGGCCGTGGTAGGGCGGGCAGCAGGCCGGCTGTGGTGGACGGGTCGGTGGCGACGATGACGGCGCGGCAGCGGAGCTCACCGGCTTCGGTGACGACCAGGCCGGGGGTTACCGACACGGCGCGGGCGCCGATCAGCAGCTGCGGGTAGGGCAGTGGGCCGGCGAGCGCGGCGGGCAGCGCGGCCATGCCGGTGGCCGGCACGCCGAGGCGGCCGCGGGTGAAGGAGCGCAGCACCATCGCGGTGACGTGGCTGGAGGTTTCCAGGGATCGGTCGCCGAAGACGCCGGACAGGAACGGCCGCAGCACCTCTTCGATGATCCGGTGCGAGAGGCCCGCGCGGCGCAGCATCTCCTGGGTGCTGGTCTCCGGCTCGTCGAGGAGCCGGGCGGCGGGCAGGGTGGCGCATCTGGTGGCGAGGGCCGCGAACTTGAGCCGGTCGCTGAGGGTGCCGACGCCGGAGGTCAGGGTCTGTGCGGCGGTGAGCGGTGAGCGGAGCGGGTTCTCCAGGCGGTGCAGGCCGCCGGCCCGGCGGACCATGACGCCGGGCGTGAAGTAGCGCATGTCCAGCGCGGCGATGTCGACCAGGGCCTGCAGCCGCGGATAGGCCGTGTTGATCACCTGGAAGCCGCGGTCGAGGTGCCAGCCGTCGACGATCTCGGTGCCGACCCGCCCACCGAGCCGGTCGGCGGCCTCGATGAGCAGCCACTCGACGCCGGCGCGGTCGAGACGGCGGGCGGCGGCCAGCCCGGCCATTCCGCCGCCGACGATGACCACGTCCACTTCCGGCTGCGACATACCCACCTCACTGGCTGCATTCGACGCGAGGATCAGCCTAACCGGGCAAACAACACCAAGAAGACAAAAGATCAAAACCATGTGAGGGTACGCGCTACCCGCTCTCCGGTTGCCCAGGATCACCGGCACCACCACCCTGATCCACAGAATCTCTCACTCCGGCCGGGCAGTCGCATCTCGGACACTGTTCCGCGGATAGGGGACCGGGGTCCGAGAGGCTCGAGTGCCAACGGCCGTGGCGGCTGCGATGTGTCGTGCACGGAGGCCGCGCGCCGGCGACCGGTCGCGATGTGGCGCCGTGCGACGTGCTGAACGCCGGCCCGCCGGGGAAGACACATGGGGCCGGCCCGTTCGCGGGTCGGATGCGGGACCGCGCGGCCGCGTACACGAAAAAGTCCCAGACCAACGGTCTGGGACTGATCGGAGGCTCCCCGAATTGGACTCGAACCAATAACCTGCCGGTTAACAGCCGGCTGCTCTGCCAATTGAGCTATCGGGGACTGCTTGTACTGCCTTGTATCTTCACTGCCGTTCTTGTCTCTCGGGGCTTGCCCTTGCGACGTGGAACAGACTACATGACCATCCGGCCCTCGCGAAAACGGGATACCCCCTCCCGGGTTCGGTGCGGATGAGAAGCAAGGAAACCAGGAGCAACGGGAGTATCGGCGCGACAGGATGGGTATGCACCCCAGCAGACGCACCGGCGTCACGCTGACGCAAGCGCGTCACGAAACGGAAGGAGCCGCCATCATGCGCGGAAAGCTGATGTTCCTCACCGGTCTCGCGGCGGGCTTCGTCCTGGGCAGCCGTGCCGGCCGGGAGAAGTACGAGGAGATCCGGGCCAACGCCCAGAAGGTGTGGGAGCACCCGACGGTGCAGGAGGCCGCGGGTGTCGCCCAGGCTCAGGCCAACAAGCTGTACACCGAGGGCAAGGACAAGATCCAGTCGTCCAAGCTCGGTGAGAAGCTGAACACGACCGGCACGTCCACCTCGAGCACCACCACGGACGAGCTGCTGGCCCCGAGCGACTCGCTCGCCGGGTCGTCGAAGAGCACCACCAGCACCGGTGTCACCCCGAAGAGCACGACGACCACGGGTGTCACCCCGAAGAGCACCAGCACCACCACGACCAGCACCACCGGTGCCAACGGCACCACGTACTGACGCACCAGCTCACGGGCCGCTCCTCGACTTTCGGGGGGCGGCCCGAGCGCGTTCCCGCTCCGGGACGGACGGGACGGACGGGACGGAACCCGAGGACACCCAGGCGCTGTGCGCGAGACGCCGGTGACCGGCCACGACCACAGGCCGAGGGGATCCGCACCAGATCCGGGTCGCCGCGATGCCCGCCGGCTGGACACGTTTCGTGCTCAGTCTTCGTGTGGTGACAGTGAGGCGGCCGTAGTCACCACGCTCCACGGCGGGTGTGGTGATCTGGGGCGCTCAGCGCGGCCGTAGTCACCACGCCGGCCCGGCATGGCGGGTTCCCACTACGCTGACGAGTGTCGATTGTCGCTCGTGGACCGTGGGGGACTGATGTGGGAA
The DNA here is from genome assembly GCF_030269225.1 of Actinoplanes sp. NBRC 101535. Lineage (NCBI taxonomy): Bacteria > Bacillati > Actinomycetota > Actinomycetes > Micromonosporales > Micromonosporaceae > Actinoplanes > Actinoplanes sp. NBRC 101535. The sequence continues at coordinate 131,758 of NZ_BSSY01000003.1, forward strand.
ACGCTGGTCGCCGCGATCATGACGGCGGTGCTCACCCAGGCCGGGGAGGACGCCGGCCGGGCGGCCTGGGGCACGGTGCGCGGGAAACTGCGGCGGCGGCTGGGCAAGCGGGCCGACCTGATCGACTCGGGGGATCCGGCGGCGCTCGAGCAGGCGGTGCGGGAGATCCTCGAGGCTGATCCGGACTTCGGCGCCCGGATCCAGGCGCTGCTGGGGATCGCCGCCCCGCTTCCGCTGACGGCGCCGGAGCCGGCACCGGTGACGGTGCGGCTGCTGCCCGCCGGGCCGTCCGACTTCGTCAACCAGGTCGGGGCGCTGGCGCTGCTCGACGAGATCCGCGGGGACCGGGCGGCGGGCGCCACACCGGTGGTGGTGATCCGGGGCACGCCCGGGTCGGGCAAGACCGCCCTGGCCCTGCGGTGGGGACACAAGCGCCAGGACTGGTTCGGTCATCAGCTGTACGCGGACGTCCGCGAACTGCGGGACCCGGTGCTCGGCGGCCCGGAGTCCCCGGACACCATCGTGACGGCGTTCCTGCTGGCCCTGGGCGTGCCGAGTGGACTGCTGCCGGACACGGCCGCCGGCCGGCTGGCGTTGTACCGGACGCGGACCGCGGACGAGCCGGTTCTGGTGCTGCTTCGCGGCGCCGCCCTGCCCGCCCAGATCAGCCCGCTGATTCCGACCGCGCCGGGCAGCGTGGTCCTGGTGAGCACCCATCATGACGTGAGGGGTCTGGCGATGGACGGCGCACACTTCATCGACGTCGAGCCGCTCGACGACGCGGCGGCCCGGGAACTTCTGGCCGCGGGCAGCGGACCGGGCCGGGTCGACGACGATCCGGCGGCGGTCACCCGCCTGGTCACGCTCTGCGGCCGGTTGCCGCTCGCCCTGCGGATCGTCGCCGGGCGGCTGCGGCTCGACAGTGGCCTCACCGTCGCGGACCTCGTCGAGGAGCTGGCCGGCGAGTCCTATCCGCTGGACGCCCTGGCGCTGCCCGGCGCCGACGGCAGCGCGGTCGACCCGCTGTTCACCAACGTCTACCGGCATCTCTCCGAGGACTCCCGGTCGCTCTACCGTGATCTCGGGGCAGCGCCGGTGGCGGAGGTCCCGGAGGCGCTGCTGGACCGGATCGGCTGGTCCGACCGCCGGGCCCGCCGGGCGGCGGTCGACCAGCTGCTCGGGTTGAAACTGCTGGAACGGCCGGCCCGCGACCGGTACGCGGTGCATCCGCTGATCCGGGCGCACGGGGCACGGCTGGCCACCGAGATCGATCCGGTGCGGGCCGAACGGGTGGTCGCCGGCACCCTGGACCACTTCTGCGAGTTCGCCGAGGCGGCCGACCGGGCGATCATGGGGGAGCGCCGACGGCTGATCGGCGGGCCGGTGCGCACGGACGGGCCGTTCACCGGTCCGGACCGGCGGGCACGGGCACTGCAGGCGCTGGAGGACAGCCGGGAGGACCTGCTCCGGGTGGCCCGGGTCGGGCCGGCGCTCGGCGCCGACGAGCAGGTGCTGCGTCTCGCCACGGCCGCCCAGGCGCTGTACTTCAACCATCCGCACCTCGCCGACCAGGTGGCCATGTCCGACCTGGCGATCAGCGCGGCCCGGCGGCTCGGACGGCCGGACATCGAGATCCAGATCCACTGCACGCTGGCCGGGGCGCACGGCACGGCTGGTGACCTGGACCGGGCCCGGGCCGAGGTGCGGTCCGCGTTCGCTCTGCTGCCGGCGGCGAACGACCGGAAACTCGCCGGAACCGTGTGGGAGTTCCACGCCCGGATCCTCGACCGGGTGGCACGGGCCGCCCCGGAAGCGGAACAGGCCGCCGCGCGGGCCGAGGCGGAAGCCGCGTTCCGCACCACGATCGACACTTTCCGTGAGGTCGGGCTGGAGCGCGGGGTGGCGCTCGGTCACTTCTACTACGGGCTGTTCCTGGACGCGGCGGGCCGGAGCGCCGACGCGGTGCACCAGCTGACGCAGGCCCGCGACGGGCTGGACGCGGCCGGCGACGACCGGAACGCGACCCGGGCCGACGCCGCGATCGGCGCCGCCCACCTGCGGCTCGGGCACCACCGGCAGGCCTACGACGAGCTGGCCGTGGCGGCGGCGTTCTTCGCGGTGGCCGAGCTGTGGCGTTACGAGCTCGACGTGCGGGAGGACCTGATCCGGGCGGCGGGCGCGCTGGGCGACCAGGCCGCGGTGGCGGAGCACAGCGCGCGGGCGGCGGAGATCCGGGCGCTGTCAGAACCCGGGAAGTGAGCGCACCGCGACGCGGGCCTCACCACGTGCCGTGCACAGGAGCCGGTCGCCGTCGGTGAGGCTCCGGTCGCGGGCGAGCGTGTGCAGGACGGCGGCGAGGGCGACCACATCACCCTCGCCGATGATCTCCACCCGGGTTCCGCCACGGACCGCCCCGACCGCGCCTTCCGGGGTCTTCGCGCAGGCCAGGGCACTTCCGGGGAACCGGTCCAGACAAGCCGACGCCCACTGCGCCGCCTCCGCCCGGCCGGTGACCGCGGACCGGGTCAGGATCTCGGCGCTCTGCAGCAGCCGCAGATCCCACTCGTCGTCGCCGGCCACCAGATGATCACTCCAGCCCTCGGCGGGCTTTGTCGCGTACCGCCGCACCGCCGCCGGGAACCGGGACACCTCGACACGATCGCCGAGCAGCCGGGTCCGCAGCAGAAAAGAACAGACATCGACCTTCTCGGGTACGGGCGGAGCCCAGCCGACCAGTGGCGCGGCCACGTCGGGCTCGGCGAGGTCGAGCAACTCGTAGAGGACCGCCCGCAACGGGCGTGCCGCGGGCGGGCCGGCGAAGGAGGCGTCCACCGCGGCGGCGTACCGGCCGGCCGTGTGCCCGGCGACGGCGGCGTCGACCTGCGGGGCGAGCGGGCGCCGCACGTCGAGTCGCTCCGCCGACCGGCTCAACACGGTCATCGGGGTGCCCGGGACGACCTCGCCGGCCAGCGGCGCCAGCAGCAGCGGCACGTCGGCGCCGGCCGCGAGCAGACTCATCGACGAATGGTCACCGACGACGACATCGGCGGCGGCGAGCATCGCCTGCCAGCCCGCGTCCGGCGGCACCATGAGCAGGCCGGCGTCCCGGGCCGCCGCCAGCCACAGTCGCAGTTGGAGGGCGCCGTGACCGGCGGTGACGTTCGGATGCAGGACGGTGGCCACCCGGGCGGTGTCGGCGTCGACCTCGGCCAGCAGACGGGCCGGCAGCTCCGGCCACCGCCCGATCAGGGACTGCCGTCCCCAGGTGGAGGCCACCACGATCAGCCGCCGGTCGCCGAGACCCAGCGCGGACCGGTAACGGTGCCGCAGGAGACGGCTCGCCCGGATCCGCTCCAGCATCGGGTCGGCGATCAGGACGGTGTCCGCGGCGGCAGCCGGATCGTGCTCGGCGAGCTGGGCGGTCTGCTGCGGATGCGTGACCGCGATGAGGACACGACGGCCGTGCCGGTCGGCGGGGCGGACCGTGCCGGACAGGCGTCGGCCGTCCCCCCGCGAATTCGGCAGATCCTTGTGGAAGCCGACACCGTGCTGCAACACCAGGACCGGGGCGTCGACGGTGCCGAGTTCGGTGTTCTCGCTGGCGGTCAGCGCGGCGTCGAACCGGAGACCGGGCAGCTGCCGCCACGGGACGACCCGGGCGCCGGCCCGCCGCAGCATCTCGGGGACGCCGTCGCTGAACGGGGAGGTGTCGTTGACGGCGAAGACGACCTGCACCCGGGGGTCGTCACGCAGCAGCTGGACGGCGTCGAGGACCCGGCCGGTGGAGGTGACGGTCCGGGCGACGGCGAGCAGGGTCCGCTGCGCCGCAAGGGTGACCCACCGCTGGGAGCCGGGACCGACCGGCACGCTGATCAC